>DATKHX010000592.1:0-14293 GCA_035510075.1 Allostellaceae bacterium | reverse complement strand
CCGTCGCGAAGACTTCCGACAGCCGCTCGTTCGAATAGCGCCGGTCGTTAGCCGGCGTGCCGTCGGCCCCGATATTGTCGAGCGCTATCTGGCCTACATAGAGCGCATGAAACCGCTTGATCATGGTGCCGTCCTACCTCCGCACTAAAGCACGACCTCGAAGATTAAACCCCCGTCGCATCGCGCGGAAGCGGGACCCGGCAAGCCCCGGCCACGGCGACTTAAAGGGCATTGATTCCTAGTTTAGAGCGAATTTTCCGCAACCGGACAACCGTGGGCCAAAACCGGCCGAGACGAGACGAGAGAGCTGATTCTGCCGTATATGCTGCGCCAAAAATCTTCCCCGGACGAGCCTGCGCGAAAGCAGGAATCGAGCAGCATCCGCTTCGTCGCTCACCCAGGACCCCCGCTTTTCGCGGGCTGACAAGGATGGGGTGTGCAACGTTCGTTAAATGGACGATGCTCTTGGCCAAACGCTGCGGTCACCCCCGTCCGGCCGGCGCGCGGGCTTTTTCCAGATCGGGGAGATTGCTCGCCGACACGTTGCCGAGCCGGCCCGAGGTGGTGACCGCGAGTGCGGCGACCGCGGCTTCGTTTTGATTGATTTTCGCCATGATCGCCTCCTTGGCGCGGTCGAAGACGCCGCGGTTGGTGGCGACGAAATGCTGCGACTGGCGCAACCCGGCGAGATAGCCGTTGATCTCCGGCACGACGTAGCGCGCGACCATGTCCCAGCTGCGCCTCGTGTTTTCCGGGTTGGCCCAGTCATGGACAAAGCCGACGACGGTGCCGAAGCCGCCGCTGACCTCGAGGACCGATTTGATCCGCCTCACCAGGTCGTCCGGGGTGCCGATCGTCGCCGCGGCCTCGTCCGAATACGCGGTCTTCTCGACCGCCTCGTCGGGATCGCTGAAAGGCTTCGCACCCGGCCGCTGCAGGGTCCCGACCACATATTGGTTGTGATGGCGCAACAGCCCCTCACGGGCCTCGGCGCGCGCCTTTTCGCGGGTCTCGGCGATGTGCCAGCTCAGGAGGACGCGCCAGTCCTCGCGGTCGACCGTCGTGCCGTGCTTTTTGGCGGCGGCCTCGGCAAACCCCCATTGCGTCGATAGCGCGTTGAGGCCCTCGCTCGACATCGAGCCGATCGAGATGACACCGATCCCGTGCTTGCCGGCCAACGTCATGCCGGATGGGCTGATCTGCGAGGCGACCGCAAACGGCATGTCCTCCTGCAGCGGCAAAAGCTGCAACGCCGCGTCCTGCAGCGTGAACCACTCGCTTTTCGCGCTCACCCGCTCGCCATTGAACAGCCGCCGGATCACGGCGATCGCCTCGTCCTGGCGGTCGCGCTGCACCATCGGGTCGATCCCGAGGGTGTGCGCGTCGGACGCGAGTGCACCGGGGCCCGACCCGAAAATCGCCCGCCCGCCGGTCATCCAGTCGAGCTGCACCATGCGCTGGGCGACGTTGAACGGATGGTGATAAGGCAGCGAGACGACCCCGGTGGCGAGCTTGATCCGATGCGACCGCTCGCCCGCCGCGGCGAGGAACATTTCGGGCGAGCCGATCATTTCCCAGCCGCTCGAATGGTGCTCGCCGCACCAGAATTCGTCGTAGCCGAGCTGGTCCAACTGCTCCACCAAGTCGAGATCTCGGCGGAACTGCAACATCGGATTCTCGCCGACCGGATGATGCGGGGCGAGGAAGGCGCCGAAATTCAGACGCGGCATGATGGGTCTCCTTAAGAACTATTCATTTCGTCATTCCCGCGAAAAGCGGGAATCCAGGGCGAGCGGAGCACGCCTGCCCCTGGACCCTCGCTTTCGCGGGGCGACGACGAACTCCTGGTTATTAGAACTACACACCCTCGACGATCCGCAGATCGCGATCGGCGCCCTTGCCGAGGACCTTGAGCGCCGCCTGATAGGCTTCGCTGTCATGGGCGGCAGCAGCGTTCTCGACACTGTCGAATTCGATGATCACGACCCGTTGGACCAGCCCGGCCTCGTATGCCTTGGCCGCGGTACCGCGAGCGAGAAAGCGCCCGCCGGCGGCGGTGATCGCCGGACCGGCGAGCTTGGCGTACCCGGCCAACGCCTCGGGATCCGAAATCGAGCGATACGTCGCCACCCAATAAGCCTTTGCCATCGTCACTCTCCCAATTCGGACGATAAGTAGCGGGAGCCTAGCGCCGTACGGACCACTTCGCCAGCGGGGCGACCCCGGCGGCTTGGCGCCTGAGCTCCCGCTGTCGCGGGAAGGGCGAATATGGTCTGCTTTTCGTCCTGGATCGGGCGCTAAGGCTGGCGGCGCTGGTTGCGCATGCGCAATGCCCGGTACCACCAGGCCAGCGCCACCAGCGCGATCAGGCCGCCGATCACGACGACCGGCGGGATGCGGCTGTGCTGCTGTTGCTGGCCCGGGCCGCCGACGCGGATCATCACGCGCGCGACCTCGCTTTTGGTGCGGGCTTCTGCACTCCACAGCCCGTCGCGGTCGGCGGAGAAGACGAATTTGCCGTCCGCGTCGGTATGGCCGGTCTCAACCGGCGTCCGCGAGTCACCGGGCGCGAAAACGCGGACAGGGGCATTCGCCATCGGCTTGCCGCCGGCCGCGGCGAATTGCGCCGTCACCTCATGAGTGGCGAAAAGATCGAAGGCTAACCCCGGCGATTCGGCGCACAGGCTCACCGCCGCGGCGAGCAAAGCCATTGCGGCCCATCGTGCGAGAGCGGGGAACCAGCGCAGAAACGCGGCCATGTCGTCAACATAGCGATCTTTCGCGCGCGCACCATGGGCTACGGCCAAGCCTTTCTTGCCTCTGCGAGCGCCGTCATGGCAAAAGCCGGGCGGTGGAGGGCGGATGCCGAATTTCGCGATCGAGCGGCGCTGTGCGGGGATTGTCTGCGGTATCGACGAGGCGGGGCGCGGGCCGCTCGCCGGTCCGGTCGTCGCCGCCGCGGTGGTGCTCGACGCCAAGCGCTTCCCGCGGCTGCTGCGCGAGCGGCTCGACGATTCGAAAGTGCTGACCGCCGAAGAGCGCGAGGCGTGCTGGCTGGCGCTCGGGCGCTGCGTCGAGCGCGGCGGCGCGCGTATCGGCATCGGCGCCGCCAGCGCCCGCGAGATCGACGCGATCAACATCCTGCGCGCGGCATTGCTGGCGATGGCGCGCGCGGTCGCAGCACTCGCCGTGTCGCCCGACACGGCACTCGTCGACGGCAACATCCCGCCGCCGCTCGCTTGCACGGTGCAGACCGTCGTCAAGGGCGACGGGCTCAGCTTTTCGATCGCCGCGGCTTCGGTCGTCGCCAAGGTCACCCGCGACCGCCTGATGCGGGCGTTGGCGCCGCGCTATCCGGGCTATGGCTGGGAGACCAACGTCGGCTACGCGACGCGCGAGCACGGCGAGGCGATCGCCCGGCTCGGCCCGACGCGCCATCATCGCCGTTCTTTTGCCCCGGTGCGGCTCGCGCTTTCCGGCGAATTGCCGTTGTTCGAAGCGCTCTCGTCAGCCCCCATCGCCAATGCGGAGATCGCGTGACGGGCGACTTTCTTCATCAGGGTCGGCAGCGCGTGCTCGTCGAGCTTGTCGACCGGGCTCCATAAGCCCTCGGCGCCTCCTTGCCCGCTGCCCGCGACGATCCCGAGCTCGAGCTGGAAATGGGTAAAGCCGTGACGCACGATCCCCGGGAGCGGCGACCATTGCGCCGGCGCGGGCGCGGCATCGACTGCCTCGGCGAGCGCCCACGGCGCCGCTCGCCATGCGGTCGAGGGGATTTCGATCATGCCGCCGAGCAGGCCTTGGTCGGGCCGCCGCCGCAGCAGAACGGCACCATCCGGGCGCGTCAGCCAGAAGGCGATCCCATGACGCACCGGTCGTTCGGGCTTTTGGGAACGGGCCGGCAGCTCCTCGGCGACGCCGCCTGCCGCAGCGGCGCAGGCCGTGCGCCAAGGGCACAAGACGCAGCGCGGCCGGCGCGGGGTGCAGATCGTGGCGCCGAGATCCATCATCGCCTGCGCGAAGTCGCCGGTGCGCCGCTCCGGCACCAATGCCGCGGCAAGCGCCTGCAGCCGGGGTTTCGCCGCCGGCATCGGTTCGGCGACGGCATAAACCCGCGCGACGACGCGCTCGACATTGCCGTCGACCGCCGCGGTCCGCCGGTCGAACGCGATTGCCGCAATCGCCGCGGCGGTGTAGTCGCCGATCCCCGGCAATGCGCGCAATGCCGCGGGCTCGCCGGGAAAAAAACCGCCGTGCCGTTCGGCGACAGCGCGGGCGCAAGCATGCAGGTTGCGAGCGCGCGCGTAATAGCCGAGGCCTTGCCATTCCTGCAGGATCTCGTCGAGCGAGGCCGCCGCGAGGGCCAAAACGTCGGGCCAGCGCGCCACGAACCGGTCGAAATACGGGCGCACGGTGGCGACGGTCGTCTGCTGCAGCATGATCTCGCTGAGCCAGACGCGATACGGGTCAGGGCGCGCCCCGAGCGGCGCCCGCCACGGCAGGTCGCGGCGGTGACGATCGTACCAGGCGAGCAGCAGCGCCGGGTCGGGAATGCCGTGCGGTGGTGGCAATTCGGATCAGGCCGATGACATGAGCGCGGCGAAGCGGCGTCGCAGCGTAGCCGGCCCGGATGTCGATAGCGAGCGCCGAGAGCGGGAGCGTCAACTAGGCTTTCGCGCGGTGGGGCTCGCCGTCTCGAAGCTCGCCGCACCGATCGTTGCCAAGCGCGGCGGCGGGTTTCTCGTGCGGCTGAAGGCCGAGTGGGCGACGATCGTCGCCCCGGATTGGGCGGTCGTCGCCTGGCCGGCGGCTCTCGGGCGCGACGGCGCGCTCAAGCTGCGCGCGGTTCCCGCGGCCGCCCTCGAATTGCAGCACCGCGCGCCATTGCTGATCGAGCGCATCAACCTCTATTTCGGGCGCGCCGCGGTCACCCGTCTCGTTCTCGTCCAGGGAACCCTGCCGGGCACCCCGGAGCCGCGCCGGCGCGCGGTGCGTTTCCTGAATGCGGGCGAGGCGCAGGCGCTCGACCGGCGCCTCTCCCAAATCGCCGACCCCGAGCTGCGCGCGGCGCTCGCCCGGCTCGGCACGGCGGTGATCGGCGTCGCCTGCTGATTCAAAGAGCCCGATGTCGCGTCGAAACGGATATCGATATCGTCAACGTATTGTAGCGAGGAACCAATGACGCGGAAAATCTGGTTCGCTGCGTTGTGCCTGGTTACCGGGATCGTCCTTTCGCCTGGCCCCGCGCCGGCCGCCGACCCCGCAGCCAACCCCGCCGACATGCAGCGTCTGCTGACGATCAGCAAGGGCGACCGCATTCTCGGCAATGCGAACGCTCCGATCACGATCATCGAATACGCCTCGATGACCTGCCCGCATTGCGCCCATTTCGCCGACGACGTGCTGCCCGAGCTCAAAAAGAAATGGATCGACACCGGCAAGGCGAAATTGGTGCTGCGCGACTTTCCGCTCGACGGCGAGGCGGTGCATGCCTCGATGATCGCACGCTGCGCGCCGCCCGACCGGTTCTACGCCTTTGTCGACACTTTCTTCGCCGACCAGGACAAATGGGTGACGGCACCCGATTACCAAGCCGCTCTGACCCGGCTGGCGGCACTCGGCGGCATGAGCAAGGCAGATGTCGACAAGTGCCTCGCCGACAAAGCGCTCGAAAACCAGGTCCTGAACAGCCGGCTGGTCGCGGCGAAGCAGCTCGATGTCAACTCGACGCCGACCTTCTTCGTCAACGGCACCAAATACATTGGCGAACCGACCGTCGAAGCGTTTGACAAGCAGCTGTCGGCCCTGCCGCAAAAATCATAACGACCGCGCGACAGCGGCATGCAGATCGACCGGCTTCGCCTCGTCGGGTTCAAATCTTTCGCCGACGCGGCCGAGGTGACGATCGGGCCGGGGCTGACCGGCATCGTCGGGCCGAACGGCTGCGGCAAGTCGAACCTCGCCGAAGCGTTGCGCTGGGTGATGGGCGAGAATTCGGCGCGGCGTCTGCGCGGCGGCGCGATGGACGACGTGATCTTCGGCGGCACGGCCGCGCGAACGGCGCGCAACCTCGCCGAGGTGGCGCTGGCGATCGACAACAGCGGGCGCGACGCCCCGTTCGCCTTCAACGATCGCGAGGACATCGAGATCGTCCGTCGCATCGAGCGCGGCGGCGGCTCGACGTGGCGGGTCAACGGCCGCGAGGTGCGGGCTCGCGACGTGCAGCTGTTGTTTGCCGACGCCGCGACCGGCGTGTCGTCCGGGGCGATCGTCAGCCAGGGGCGCGTCAGCGCGCTGATCGAGGCAAAACCGGCCGAGCGCCGCTTTCTGTTGGAAGAGGCGGCGGGCACCGCGGGGGTGCAGGCGCGGCGGCACGAGACCGAGCTGAAGCTGGCCGCTGCCGAGGAAAACCTGACGCGGCTCGACGATGTCGTCGCGACTATGGCCTCGCAGCTCGGAGCCTTGCAAAGGCAGGCGCGCCAGGCGCAGCGCTACCGCCGGCTCGGCGAGCAGATCCGCCGGCAAGAGGCGCTGATGTTCCACGCCCGCTGGCTCGCCGCCGTGGCCGAGGCCGAAACCCGTGCCGCCGAGCTTTCCGCCGCGGAGCAGGCGGCAGCCGCGGCCGAGAACAGCGCCGTGGCCGAGCGCGGCTCGCGCGACGGGGCCGACGCGGCGCTGTCGCCGCTGCGCCGTGTCGAGAGCGAGGCGTCGGCGGAGCTGCAGCGGTTGACCCAGAGCCGCACCGCGCTCGAACAGGAGCTGGCGCGGTCGGTCGCAGCCCGCCGCGACACGGAACGGCGGCTGTCCGAGCTGGAACGCGACCGCGAGCGCGAGGACGCGCAGCTTGCCGAGGCCGAGGCGGCACTCATGCGACTGGCGGAAGAGCGTCAAAAGCTGGCCGATGCCGAAGCGGAAAGCGGCCCGGCCCGCATCGCGGCCGAGGACCGATTGCACGAGATCGGGGTGCGGCTCGCCGCCGCCGAGGCCGCGTTGCAGTGCGCCACCGAGACCGTCGCCGCCTCGCAAGCGCAACGCAGTGCGCTCGATCGGCGGCGTCGCGAGATCGCCGAGCGCCGCGCGCGGCTCGAACCCCGTCTTGCCGAGGCCGAACGCCAGCGGGCAGCACTCGCGGCCACGATCGTCCCGCCTGAAGCGAAAGAGGCGGCTGCTGTTGTACTTGCCGAAGCGGAAGCAGAGGCGGAGCGCTGTCGCGCCGCAGCCGAAGCATCCCAGAGCGAGACCACCGCGCGACAGCAGCGCGAAGCCTTCGCATTCGATACTTCCCGCCGAGCAGCTGCGGGGTTGGCGCGGCTCGAAGCAGAGGCGAGCGCCCTTGACGCCGTCGTGACGCCGATGGCGGATGCTCATGGCGGAACGCCGATCCTCGCTGCGGTGCGCGTCGCCGAAGGCTTCGAGGCGGCGATCGGCGCGCTGTTCGGAGACGAGCTTTCCGCATCATGCGGCGATCGCGGCGATGCCGACCGTTTCTGGGTCGACCTGCCGGAGATCGCCGCCGCCCCGGCACTGCCCGCGGGTGCTCATTTCTTCGCCGAAGCGGTGACGGCGCCATTGGCGCTCGGGCGCAGCCTGGCGTTTGCCGGGTGGGTCGACAGCGACGCCGACGGCCGCAATCTGCAGCCGCATTTGGCGCCGGGTCAGCAGCTCGTCGACCGCGATGGCCGCCTGTGGCGTTGGGACGGGTACACCCGTCTTGCCGCCAGCGCCTCTGCCGCGGCACAACAGCTGCGCCATAAGAACCGGCTCGACGTCCTTGCCGGCGAGATTGCGGCGGCGGCGGCGCAAGCGCGGACGGCCGAAGCCGATGCCGCGGCAGCCGCGGCTGCCCGCCACGAGGCCGCTGAGGCCGACCGTCTCGCCCGCTCGCGATTGCGCGCCGCCGAAGCGGCTCTGGCACGCGCCCGCGCCGCCGAAACCGAGCTTACCGGCCGCGCGTCGGCAGCCGAGAGTCGCCTCGAGGCGGCAGCCGAAACCGTCGCCAAGCTCGCTGGCGATCTTGACGAGACGCAGGCGCAGGCTGAGGAAGCCGACCGTGGTCTCGCGGCATTGCCGGCGGCGGGGCCGGCGAGCGCGGCACTCGCGGCCGCGCGCGACGGCGCAGCGCAGGCGCGACGCGACGAGGCCGACGCGCGCGCCGCGATCGACCGGCTGACGCGGGACGCCCAATCGCGCCGCGAGCGGTTGGCGTCGATCGATCTCGAAGCATGCGCCTGGCGGCAGCGCAGCGGCGGTGCCGCGGCGCAGCGCGGCACACTCGGTGAACGGCAGCAGGCGCTCGAACAGGAAATTGCCGCGCTCGCCGCTCGCCCGGCAGAGATCGCCGCCGCCAGCGAAGCGTTGGGTGCGCAGATCACCATGGCCGCGCAAAACGCCCGCGCAAGTGCGGATCGGCTGATGTCAGGCGAAACCCGGCTGCGCGATGCGACCGAGCGGTCGCGGCTTGCCGACCGGGCCTTGGCCGAAATCCGCGAGCGGCGGGCCAGGCTCGATGTCCAAGCCGCCGGGGCGAAGGACGCGGTGGCAGCGCTCGGTCGCGACATCCGCGAACGCATCGGCGCCGCACCAGCGGAGCTCGAGGCGCTCGCCGGCCTCGGCAAAGGTCAAATACCGCCCGACGCGGCGGCGAGTGCCGAACGGCTCGACCGGCTGCACCGCGAGCGCGCCGCCATTGGCCCTGTCAACCTGATGGCGGAAGGCGAGGCGGCAGAAGTCGGCGCCCAGGTCGAGGCCCTCGAACGCGAGCGCGCCGAGCTGACCGAGGCGATCGCCAAATTGCGCCGCGGCGCCCATGCCCTCGACCAGCAGGGCCGCGAATTGCTCGCCGCCGCGTTCGAGCGGGTGAACGGGCATTTCGGCGCGCTGTTCACCCGCCTCTTTGGCGGCGGCAATGCGGAGCTGGCGCTGACCGACGACGGCGATCCGCTGACCGCCGGGCTCGAAATCATGGCAAATCCGACCGGCAAGCGTCTGCAGAGCTTGTCGTTGCTGTCGGGAGGCGAGCAGGCGCTGACCGCGCTGGCATTGCTGTTCGCGGTGTTCCTGACAAAGCCCGCGCCGATCTGCGTGCTCGACGAGGTCGACGCCCCGCTCGACGACGCCAACGTCGACCGCTTGTGCGGCCTTGTCGCCGAGATCGCCGACAATACCGGCACGCGGTTTCTGCTGATCACCCATCACCGCATCACGATGGCCCGCGCCGACCGGTTGTTCGGCGTGACGATGGTCGAGCGCGGGGTCTCGCAGCTGGTCTCGGTCGATCTCGCGCGCGCCGTCCGCCTGCGACAGACCGCCTAGCCCGCGATGCGTATCACACGGGTATCGCTTTGAAAGGTTTGGATTTTGCCGCTTGCGGGGAGGCCCGGCAAGTATTGACAGGCTAATGACGGCTCACTATGGTGCGCCGCGTTCCGGCCTGATTGCGGCCGGGGCGGGTATCGGATGGTTACGCTTCCCGGGATGAGCGAAGATCCGCCATCGGACCCCCTGGCGCGGCTTGGCGAAAAGCTCGACAAGGCGCAGGCAGGGCGCCCCCCGGTGCGGAGAGCCGGCGGCAACCCGGGGATGCAGCAGGGCCTCGCTCTCGGGCTTCGCATCGGCATCGAGCTGGTGACCGCGGTCGTCGTTTCCGGGGCAGTGGGGTGGGCGATCGATCGCTGGCTCGGCACCCGACCATGGGTGATGCTGGTGATGCTGATCCTCGGGATTGCCGCCGGGATGCTCAACGTCTATCGCGCGGTCACCGGGGCGAGCATGGCGGTCGGGTATAAGGCGCCCCCACCCGAGCGCGGTGCCGGGTGGGCGGCGAGAAAACCGAACGACGACGAGGATTGCTGACTTGGCGATAGAGCTCCACCCCCTCGAGCAATTCACGATCGAGCGCATCCTGCCGTTGCATGTTGGCGGGCTGGACATCTCCTATACGAATTCGGCGCTGCTGATGACGATCGTGGTGGTCCTGATCACCGCGCTGACGGTGTTTGGGACAAGGCGCGCGGCGCTGGTTCCGGGCCGTCTGCAATCGTTCGCGGAAATGAGCTACGAATTCGTCGCCAACATGGTCGAAAGCAATGTCGGCCCGGAGGGGATGCCGTACTTCCCGTTCATCTTTACCCTCTTCATGTTTATTTTGTTCGCGAACCTGCTCGGCCTGATCCCGTACAGCTTTACCGTCACGAGCCATATCATCGTCACCTTTGCGATGGCGGCGGTCGTGTTCATCGGCGTCACGATCATTGGTTTTGTCCAGCATGGCCTGCATTTCCTGCGGCTGTTTGTGCCGGAGGGCGTGCCGAAAATCTTGCTGGTCCTGTTGGTGCCGATCGAGCTGTTGTCCTATTTCATTCGCCCGTTCACCCTGTCGATCCGGCTCTTCGCCAACATGCTGGCGGGTCACACGATGCTCGGCATCTTTGCCGGGTTTGCTGCGATCGTCGGCATCTTCGCGATCTTTCCGATCGCGGTCGACGTGCTGCTGCTCGCCCTCGAATTGCTGGTGGCAACCTTGCAGGCTTATGTATTCGCGATCCTGAGCTGCCTCTACCTTAACGACGCGATCCACATGCACTGAGCGCGCGTCGCCTCGCCCTCCGCCAGAACCACACAAAACAGGAAGACCGAGATGGACCTTGCTTCGGCCAAGATGATTGGCGCCGGCCTCGCCTGCATTGCCCTCGTCGGCGCCGGCATCGGCATCGGCAACGTGTTTGCCTCGCTGATCAGCGCGCTCGCCCGCAACCCGGCGGCGCAGGGGCAGGTGCAGCCCTTCGCGTTTCTCGGATTCGCACTGGCCGAGGCGACTGGACTGTTCGGACTCGCCATTGCTTTTCTGATTCTGTTCGTTTTCTGAGGCAGAGCCTCACAGGCAGCGAGCGATGCCGCAACTCGACCTATCGACCTTCGCCTCCCAGATCTTTTGGCTGATAGTCAGCTTCGTCGTTCTTTACGTGCTGATGGCCAAGCTCGGATTGCCGCGCGTCGGCGCGGCGATCGAGGCGCGGCGGCGGCGGCGCGAAGAGGATCTCGACCGAGCGGCCCAGCTGCGCAGGGACGCCGAGGCGGTGGTCGCGGCCTACGAAAGTGCGCGCGCCGGGGCGCGCGAGCAGGCGCAGATGACGATCCGCGAGACGACCGAACGGCTCGCCGCCGCGGCGGCCGAACGGCAACGCGAGCTTGCCATCGTGCTGGCGGAGCGTACCACCGCCGCGGAACGCGAGATCGCCGCCGCGAAGGAACGCGCGCTCGCCGAAATCCGCGGGGTTGCCGCCGACGTCGCGGCTTCGGTCGCGGCAAAGCTGACCGGCTCCCCACCCGACGAGGCCGACATCGCGGCGGCCGTCGATCGCGTCATCGCGGAGCGCGCTGCGTGATGGGACTGTTTCGCGGGGCCGAATTCTGGTTCACGATCGCGGTATTGATCTTTGTCGCCGTTCTGTGGAAACCGGCGAAGAAATTCCTGATCGGAGGCCTCGACGCCCGCGCCGAGCGCATCCGCGAAGAACTCGCCGCGGCGAGCGATCTGCGCGAGGAGGCCGAGCGCACTCTGGCGTCGCTGCGCGTCCGCGAGCGCGAGGCAGCTACCGAGGCGGAGCAGATCGTCGCCCACGCCAAAGCCGAGGCCGAGCGCATTGCCGCGGAATCGGCCCGCGCGATCGAGGAAGCGCTGCAGCGGCGCCAGCGCCTCGCCGAGGAGCGGATCGCGCAGGAGGAGGCGCGGGCGGTCGCCGAAATCCGCGCGGTGACGGTCGATATTGCAATCTCGGCCGCCCGCCGCCTGATCGCCGCCGAGCTCGACGAGCAGCGCGGTGCGGCGCTGATCGACGCCGCCATCGCCGAGCTGCCCAGTCAATTGCATTAGACTAGCGGCGAACCTTCCCCACCGGCTGAGCCCCCGCTAACAACGGTTTCGACCAGATTGGCGCCGGTGTCAGCCGCATTGCCCATCGAGATTGCTTCGCGGACCCTGTCCTCGGGCTGGCCAAATGGCCGGACCTGTGGGCTCGCACCGACAATTCGAGTTGGCGGTTCGATCTGATCGAAATCGACGCTATCCCCCCTTAATGGTCATCGGCGCAATAGCTTAAAAGCACTCGCGGACATCCAGCCGATATCGGCGTAAGGCGCAAGCCGGCGCACTGACCGCCGGAATCTGTTCCCTGGAACCCGCCCGTCGTGCGAGGCTGACCCGCGGCGGAGACTTCCCGCAAGCGGGCAAAGGGAGGTGGTTCGATGGCCCTCAAGATTTATGGCGTCGCGCGCTCACGCGCGTTTCGCACCCTGTGGATGGCGAGCGAGCTCGGGCTTCCGTACGAGCATGTGAAGCTCGATTTCGCCGACGGCAGCACCCACCGGCCGGAGTATCTCGCGATCAATCCGAACGGCCACGTGCCGTCGATCGACGATGACGGCTTCAAGCTGTGGGAGTCGATGGCGATCAATCTCTATCTCGCCAAGAAATACGGTAGCGGTGCCGGCGGCCTGTATCCGCAAGCCTTGGAGGACGAGGCGCGGGTCTGGCAATGGAGCTTCTGGGGCATGACCGAAGTCGAGCGGCCGGCGCTGACCGCGCTGTTGAACCGGATCGGACCCGAGGACAAGCGCGACGATGCCGCTGCCGAGGAAGCCGAGCGCGCGCTCGCGGCACCGCTGAAGGTCCTCGACGCGGCCGTGAGCGCGACGCCGTACTTGATCGGAGACCGTTTCACCGTCGCCGACCTCAACGTCGCCGGCATTCTCGCCTGGGCGCGCCAGGCGCGGGTGAACCTTGCGGCGTTTCCGAGCGTGGAAAGGTGGCTCAAGGCCTGCCACGACCGTCCGGCAGCACAGACAGCGCGGCAATTGCAACGGGAGGGCTGAGTGATGGCCGCAACCCCGCAGACCGCCGTCTACGTGTCGAATGCCGGCAGCAAGGAGATTTTCGTCTTCGCGATGGACCGCGACAGCGGCGAGCTGACACCGATCGAGCACGTCGCGGTGCTCGGCACTGACAAGCCGTCGCCGACCAGCATTCCGATGGCGGTCAGCCCCAACCGGCGGTTTCTTTATGCCGCGTTGCGCAGCGAGCCGTTTCCGGCGTCGGCCTTTGCGATCGATCCGGAAAGCGGGCGGCTCACCGATCTCGGCGCCACCGCGCTCGCCGACAGCATGGCCTATGTCGCGACCGACCGAACCGGGCATTTTCTGCTCAGCGCCTCCTATCCGGGGGCGAAATTGGCGATCAATCCGATCGACGGCTCTGGCCGGCTAGGCGAGCGTCCTACCCAGGTGTTGCCGACGCAGCCCAAGGCGCATTGCGTCGTCGTTGATGGCTCGAACCGTTTTGCCTACTGCACCTGTCTCGGCGGCGACATCATCATGCAGCTGCGGTTTGATGCGAGCACCGGCACCGTGACGCCAAACGAGCCCGCGTCGATTTCAACCAAGCCGAACGCCGGCCCGCGGCACCTTGCGTTTCATCCGAATGGCCGGTTTCTCTATCTGCTGAACGAGACCGACGCGACGCTCGGCATCTATGCCGTTGATCCGGCGACCGGTACGCTCGCCGAAGTGCAGACGGTCCCGACCCTGCCGCCCGATTTTAGCGGCAAGCCGTCGGCGGCGGACCTGCACGTCACCCCCGACGGCCGCTTCATCTATGCGAGCGAGCGCACGACGAGCACGATCAAGGGTTTTCGCATCGACCCCGAGCGCGGGACCTTTTCGCGATGCGGCCGCTGGCCCACCGAGACGACGCCGCGCGGCTTTGCGATCGACCCGCGCGGGCGCTTTCTGCTCGCCGCGGGGCTCAGCTCGAACGCGATGACGGTCTCGGCCATCGACCCCGACAACGGCACGCTCGCCGAAGTGCGGAAATACCCGCTGGGCGAAATGCCGAACTGGATCGAGATCGTCGATTTGCGCTGAGCCTCGACAGGTTTTTTTGCGGAGGGGCGCGGCTTGGTGTCGAGAAGACGCCTGACGCCATCATCACCTTTTTGGCCGCGCGGTACGACAACCCGCGACGCTACGCCCGAAGGGCCAGGGGCGAGGGCATCCGGCGCAAAATCAACGCCGCAAGACGCGGGCTCGCCCCGATCCCGCCGTAAGTAATCCTATTCCGGAGACACCACACTAGAGCATGATCCTCTTAGGCTGAAGTGTAGTTGGCATTGGCGAGGTCATTGCCGCATTCGGTCGGGGTGAAGCGGTCGAGAAGGGCGCCGATGCTGCGCCAAGTGGCCTCGATCGTGCGCGGGTCGGTTTTGCGCAGCAAGGGTCTTGAGCTTGGCCAAGACGTGCT
>DATKHX010000591.1:0-2756 GCA_035510075.1 Allostellaceae bacterium | reverse complement strand
GGCACACCCGCTCCGGGTGGTGAAACGCCCCAATGGCGGTGGGTTCGAAGGGCTGAGCCGGCATTCAAATGCATGAACGTCGACGAGTCCTCCCGCTGGGACGACGCGAACCGATGCGCGCTACGAGCTGGTCGAAGGCACGCCCGGTGACGCAAATCGTTTGATTTTACAAAATCAAACCGGCGCCTGAGCGCTGAGGCCGGCGGATCGGATGCTCCGGCGTCACGAGGGATTGGTCGGCGACCGCTGCAGCCCGGCCGACCAGATCGCGCGATCGCGCGCTTCCGGCGACAATTCGCGCAAGGTCTGGTAGTAGGCCAGGTTGTGCTCCACCGCGGCTTGGTCGAGATCGACGCGGCCGAGCCGGGCGGCCTCGCCGACGCTGCCCTGCAAACCATAGATCAATGCCAAGGTCTGCCGTTCCTGCGCCGTGCCCGAAGGCGCCATCGCGACCGGCAGCAGCACGGCGATCGCGTCGGGGTAGCTGTCGCTCAACGCCAGCGACAATGCCAGATCGACGGTCAATGCCGGATCGCCGGGCGCCCGTCGCAGGCCCTGCCGGTAATAGGCTTCGGCCTGCTGATGCTCGCCTTCGACATCCTTGACCACCCCCAGCAGCACCAGCAGCTTAGGGTCGTCCGGGCTCACGGCCAGCCCTTGGTTGAGCGGCGCCAATGCGAGTTCGGGGCGGCCCGTCTCGACATAGGCCTTGGCCAAACCCCGCAACGCCGGCAGATATCGGCCGTCGCGCGCCAAGGCCGAGTTATAGGCGAGGATCGCCTCATTGACGGCGCCGAGCGCCAGCAATGTGCCGCCGATCGCGACGAACGGCTCGGGCAGGCGCGGCTCGATCTCCGCCGCGCGCCGAAAAACCGCCACGGCGTTGCTGTAATCGCCGCCGGCGCGCGCCGCCGCGCCGATCCGCATCAGCGCGGCATAAGAGGGGGGCGCTCCGCCGCCGTCGCGGCCATTGACGCTGAGCGGGTCGAGATGGGCCGGAAACGGGCCGCAGCCGGCGAGCCCGATGACCGGGAAAGTAATCGTCAAAAAAATGTTGAGTCGAAATCTGCCCCTACGACGCCGGCTTCCGGCCGTCGACTTGCTCATGCCAGTCTCGCCAACAAATCACCCGCATTGGGCACGATCGTTAGGAATGCGTCAAAAAATCGTCCTTATTGCCAACCGCGCCATACAATTCAATCGATTGAGAGCGGTGCCCGCTGCGGGGGCGCAACATCGCGGGTGCGAATCAGCGGTCCGAGTTAGCGCCCGAGCAAGGGTGACGCGTTGTCCCGCAGGTTCGTTGCCACCGCGAAGTGGTGTCCGAGCTCCAGGTTCCCGCCTACCCGCAGGGCTGCCCCGGGAATGGCTCAGAAAAAAGAAAAAGATTCGGCTTGGCGGGTGCGGTCGTAGCCGGGTTTGGCCCGGCTGTCGACCCTCTCGGCGCGTTAGCCTCAGGCAGATTTCGAACAAATCGAACCCACATCCGCCAAATGCGCCGATCGCGTTCGCCCCGCCAACCACCTTCCCACGACGATCGGCTCGCACCACGGCGGCCGGCGCGCCGCCCGCCCGCCGGCTTTCCGCCGTTTCTCGCGGGAACGGCGGTTCAAGGAGATCGGAAACTACACTAATCGGCGGCGGGGGCTGCGATCGATGCGGGCGAGCGCGCTTTTGCGGCCACCGCGCTTTCGACCGCGGCCACTGCCGCCTCGGCGCGCGCCGCCTCGGGCCCGCCGGCCTGCGCCATGTCCGGCCGCCCGCCGCCGCCCCTGCCGCCGAGCGCTGCCGCCCCCGAGCGCACGAGATCGACCGCATCGAAGCGTTCGGCCAGATCGTCGGTGACGCCGACGACGATCGCCGCCTTACCCTCGGCCCGCGACACGACGGCGACGATGCCCGACCCGATCCGGCGTTTCAGGTCGTCGGCGAGCGATTTGAGCTCGCGGCCAGGCACGTCGTCGACGACGCGGCCGTCAAAGGCGATCCCGCCGATCCGCTTGGCGCCGGCTTTGGTCGCCGGGCCGGCGCTGGCGAGCGCGCGGCGCGCCTCGGCCAACTCGCGTTCGAGCCGGCGGCGCTCGTCGACGAGGCTCGTGACGCGCGCCGGCAATTCGGCGGGGCTCGTCCGCAACGCCGCGGCGGCCCGGCGCAGCAACCCCTCCTCCTGGGCCAGATAGGCCTCGGCGGCGGCACCGGTCAGTGCCTCGATGCGGCGCACGCCCGAGGCGATCGCGGTTTCCGAGACGATCTTGAAGAGGCCGATGTCGCCAGTGCGCCGCACGTGGGTCCCGCCGCACAGCTCGACCGAGAACGGCCGGTCCTCGCCCTCGGGCACCCCACCCATCGCGACGACGCGGACCTCGTCGCCGTATTTCTCGCCGAACAACGCGAGCGCGCCCTCGGCGACCGCGCGATCTGGGGTCAACAGACGCGTGCCGACCTCGGCATTGGCGCGGATGCGGTTGTTGACCTCGGCCTCGATCGCCCGGATGTCGTCGTCGCCGAGCGGTTTCGGCTGACTGAAATCGAAGCGCATCCGGTCGGGGGCGACGAGCGAGCCCTTTTGCGTCACATGCGCGCCGAGCCGCCGCCGCAACGCCTCGTGCAGCAGATGCGTCACCGAATGGTTGGCGCGCACCCGGCGGCGCCGGTCGCCGTCGACGCGCATTTCGACGGCGTCGCCTTCTTTCAGCGCGCCGTGGGCCAGCCGGCCGAGGTGGACATGCAGGTCGCCGGCCTTCTTGACCGTGTCG
>DATKHX010000590.1:0-2409 GCA_035510075.1 Allostellaceae bacterium | reverse complement strand
CGGCGCCTTTATCGCCTCGCCGCTCTCGGTGTGGCTGATGAGCCGGTTCTCGACCCCGACCCATGTCGGCGTCGCCGAGACGTTCGTCGTCATGGGCGTGATCTACCTGTGTTTCATGATGGTCGGTGCTGCGATCGTGCGCATCCCGCCGCCCGGCTGGATGCCCGCCGGGTATGTCGCGCCGGTCGAGGCGAAAGGGCTGATCACGACCCGCGACGTCTATGTCTACGACGCGCTGAGGACGCCGCAGTTCTGGCTGGTGTGGCTGGTCCTGTGCCTGAATGTGACCGCCGGTATCGGCGTGTTGGGCCAGGCCTCGGCGATGAGCCAGGAAATGTTCCATCACCGCATCACGCCGGTCGCCGCCTCGGGGCTCGTGGGTTTGTTCAGCCTCTTCAACATGGGCGGGCGTTACGCCTGGTCCTCGATTTCCGACTACATCGGTCGCAAGAACACCTATTTCGTGTTTTTCGCACTCGGCACATTGCTCTACGCCCTCGTGCCGCACAGCGGCGCCATTCGCAGCGTCGCGTTGTTCGTGTTCTGTTATGCGGTGATCTTCAGCATGTATGGCGGCGGCTTTGCGACGGTCCCCGCCTATCTGCGCGACCTGTTCGGAACCCGCTATGTCGGCGCCATTCACGGCATGCTGCTGACCGCGTGGTCGATGGCGGGGATTTTCGGCCCGGTGCTGGTCAACTACATCCGCGAATACAACGTCACCCACGGTGTCGCCGCGGCACAGGCCTATAATTTGACGATGTACGTGATGGCGTGCCTGCTGGTTGTCGGCTTTATCGCCAACGCCCTGATCCGGCCGGTCGCCGAGCGCCACTACATCGGAGCAACCGATCGCAGGGGCGTCCGAAGCGACATGGCGGCGGAGCGCTGACGATGGCAACCGATCGCGAGAGGACGGCGACGCATAACGGCCTCAAGCTGCTCCTAGCCTGGGGCTTTGTCGGCATCCCGCTGGTCTGGGGCGTGGTCCAGACCCTGCTAAACGCGATCAAGGCGTTTCATTAGTTGTCGGGCTCTGATTAACGGGCGCTCTGGATCGGCGATTTCTATGGGGCGGCGCGAGAGCATGCGTCGCATCGACGCCGTGTGTGGTGGGAGACGCGCCGCGGCTTCGCCGGGCTAACGGGTTGACTACGCCTCGGCTACGTGGAGGACGGCGTTAAGGAGCACGTTGCAGCCGGCGGTCAGGTCGGCGGGCTTGGCGTCCTCGATTTCGTTGTGGCTGATGCCGCCGACGCACGGCACAAACACCATCGCGGTCGGTGCCACCCGCGCCATGTAGACCGCGTCATGACCGGCGCCGCTGACGATGTCCTGGTGCGGATAGCCCTGGGCCGTCGCCGCATCGCGCACCGCCCCGACCAAAGCCGGGTCGAACGCGGTCGGCGGGAAATACCAGAACTCCTCGACCGCCAGTTCGAGGCGTTGGCTCGCCGCGGCTTCGGCGCAGGCGGCGCGCAATTCGCGGTCCATCTGGGTCAGCACCGCGTCCTCGGGATGGCGGAAGTCGACCGTGAAAAACACCCGGCCGGGGATCGTGTTGCGCGAATTGGGGCTGACCTGGACAAACCCGACCGTGGCGCAGGCATGGGGCGCGTGGGCGTGGCCGATGCGGTTGACGGCGTCGATCATCCGCGCGGCACCGACCAGCGCGTCCTTGCGCCGCGGCATCGGCGTCGGCCCGGCATGCGCCTCTTGGCCCGTAACCGTGATCTCGTACCAGCGTTGCCCCTGCGCGCCGGTAACGATTCCGACCGGCTTTCCGGCGGCTTCGAGGATCGGCCCTTGCTCGATATGCGCTTCGAAATAGGCGGCGACCTCGCGTCCGGCGACCCGCTCCGGCCCGGCAAAGCCGATGCGTTCGAGTTCGGCACCGAGCGACAGCTCGGGCGCATTGTTGTCGCGCGTCGCCAGCGCCCCCTCCAGCGCAAACACCCCGGCGAACACCCCCGAGCCGACCATCGCCGGCGAAAACCGCGAGCCCTCCTCGTTGGTCCAGGCGACGATCTCGACCGGCGCCTCGGTCTCGTAGCCGAGGTCGTTCAGGGTGCGCACGATTTCGAGCCCGGCCAAGACGCCGTAGGCGCCGTCAAACCGGCCGCCGGTCGGCTGGGTGTCGAGATGGCTGCCGGTCATAACCGGCGGCAGAGCCGGGTTGCGCCCCGGGCGGCGCGCAAAGATGTTGCCGATCCGGTCGACCGCCACCGTGCAGCCCGCCTCCTCGCACCAGCGGATGAAGAGCCGCCTTGCCTCGCCGTCGAGATCGCTCGCGGCGAGCCGGCACACCCCGCCCTTTGGCGTGGCGCCGATCCGCGCCAATTCCATCAGGCTTGCCCACAACCGCTCGCCATTGACCTGCAGATTGCGCATCCGATCCTCGCGGTCTTA
>DATKHX010000589.1:0-13923 GCA_035510075.1 Allostellaceae bacterium | reverse complement strand
CCGAGCGAGGGACCTGGGACTCCCGCCGCCGAGCGCTATCCGCTGTGCCTGATCGCCAACCAGCCGGCGACGCGGCTGCACAGCCAGCTCGATTTTGGCGCCACGAGCCAGGCCGCCAAGGTCGACGGGCGCGAGCCGGTGCGCCTGCACCCCCAGGACGCGGCGGCCCGCGGCATTCGCGACGGCGACGTCGTGCGCCTTTACAACGGCCGTGGCGCCTGCCTCGCCGGTGCCGTGCTCAGCGAGGCCCTGCGCCCCGGCGTCGTGCAGCTTTCGACCGGGGCCTGGTACGACCCCGAGGACCCCGGCGCCGACCGGCCGCTCTGCGTCCACGGCAACCCTAACGTGCTGACATCAGACATCGGCACTTCGCGCCTGGCGCAAGGGTGCACCGGCCAGCTCACGTCAGTCGAGATCGAGCGCTTCGACGGCCCGCCGCCGCGGGTCAAGGCGTTCGACCCGCCGCTATCGGCTCGTCAAGACGCAATGGGAGAAGGCAAATGACCGAAGCGGTCCGGCTCGGCGTCATCGTGCCGAGCGTCAACATCGTCGTCGAGGAATGGTATCCGCGGGTCGTGCCGGCCGGAGTCAGCGTCCATTTCGCCCGCATGCAGATCGGCGCCGGGACCTCGCCGGAGCGCATCGTCGCGATGGACCGCGAGGACGGCATGCGCGCAATCCGTCAGCTTGCGAGCTGCCGGCCGCACGCGATCGCCTATGGCTGCACCGCGTCGAGCATCATCCAGGGCCACGCTTTTGACGAACGGCTGCGCGGCGAGATCCGCCACATGACGGGGGCCGCGGCGACGACCGCGACCGACAGCATATTTGCCGCCTGCCGCGCGCTCGGCATGAAGCAGGTGACGGCGATCTCGCCTTATCCGGAAGCCGTCGACGCCGCCGAGCACCGGTTCTTCGCCGAAGGCGGCATCGAGACGATCGCCCACGCCTCTTTCGGGATCACCGACGGGTTTGGCCTCGCCGAGCCCGATGCCGCGGCGATCCAGGGCCTCGCGCTCCGCGCCTGGGACCCGCAATCGGACGGGCTCGTCGCCGCCTGTCTCAATTTCCGCTCGCATCTCGTCATCGACGCGCTCGAAGCCCGGATCGGCAAGCCGGTCGTTACCTCGACCCAGGCGGTATTGTGGCACCTGCTGCGCCTCTCCGGCGTCACGACACCGATCCCCGGCTACGGCCGCCTCTTGCGCGAGCACTAGTCTCTTATGTCCCCAGAGTGGCCGTGGAGGCCGGCCAGCATCAGCCGGATGTCGGAACTTCGACCAGTTCCAGCCTGTGCTCGATGCGCCCTACACGGGCGATCGAGATTGTCGAGCCGCACCGACAGGCCCGCGCAGTCGCCGTGCAGACCGGCGACCTCGCGTTCGAGCCTTCCGAGCCGGACGATAATCTCGTCGAGCTTCTCGCGCTGAGGCGACTGCCCGGTACGGATCGCCCGCAACATATTCAACATGAGATCCGCTCGTTTTTCGCTCAGCGATTGCCTGACCCCGCGAACGGCCGCAGGATACACTAGGCGGCGGTTGCGGTGGCCTTTTTGCCGACCGCGCGGTCGTAATCCGCACACATCAGCTGGGCGGGGTGTCGGCCAACTCCAGCCGATGCTCGATCCGTCCGACGCGACGGTCGAGATTGTCGAGCCGTACCGACAGGCAGCAAAGTCCACCCTGATCTCTGCAATAGGGAGGCTGAGTGCCGCCACTTCCCGTTCGAGTGCGCCGATTCGGGTGATGATCTCGTCCAGCTTTTCGAGTTGCGCCGCCTGGTCGGCGCGGATCGCCCGCAACATGTCCAGGATGAGATCGGCGCGCTCGTCGCTCACAATTCACCTCGCGGGACGACTCTTCCTACTGCGGAAGAGGGGCGGATACCAGGCGCCGAATTCGTGCCGCTAGGCGGCGGTGGCGGCAACTTTTTTACCGACGGCGCGGTCGTAGTCTTCCCACATCAGCCGGCAGATCGCGCCGGGGGTGAAGCGATAGTGGCCGCGGTCGCCGATGATCTCGCCGACCGGGGTGACCTCGGCGGCCGAGCCGGTCAGGAACATTTCGTCGGCCCTGGCCAATTCCTCGGGCATGATCGCCCGCTCGACGACCTTGATGCCGCGCTTCTTCGCCAGAGCGATGACAGTCTGGCGGGTGAGCCCGTTCAAAAAGCAGTCGGGGGTCGGCGTGTGCAATTCGCCGTCGATGACGAGAAAGAGATTGGCGCCGGTGCCCTCGGCGAGCCGGCCGCGCCAGTCGAGCATCAGCGCGTCGTCGCAGCCATCGGCCTCGGCATCGTGCTTCGACATCGTGCAGATCATGTAGAGCCCGGCCGCCTTCGCCTGGGTGGGTGCGGTATGCGGCGCCGGGCGCGCCCACGGCGCCCATTTCATGCGGATGCCCTTGGCGCGCGCCTCGGGCGAGAAATAGGCCGGCCAGTCCCAGGCGGCCATCGCCAGATGGATCTTTGTCGCCTGCGCCGAAACCCCCATCTGCTCGGCGCCGCGCCACGCGATCGGCCGAACATAGCCATCGACGATGTTGTTCGAGGCGATCACCTGCTGCGTCGCGTGCGCTAAATCGTCCATGCTGGCCGGGACCTCGAAGCCCATAATCTTCGCCGAGTTGATCAGGCGCTCGTTGTGGTCATCGAGCCGAAAGACGGTGCCGTCATAGACGCGCTCGCCTTCGAAGACGCAACTTGCATAATGCAGCCCGTGGCTCAGGACGTGCAATTTGGCGTCGCGCCAAGGGATCAGGCGGCCGTCATACCAGATGAAGCCGTCGCGGTCGTCGAAGGGGATCACGGACATCAGCGTTTCCTCGCATCGATATCGAGACCGGCCCGGTCGGAGACAAAGCCGGCCCAAAGGCCTAGAACTTTATATTCCAGAGGACGCCTAAACAGTATGCAAGGTTGCGAGATAAGTCAATATGCCTGACATAAAATTGCGGCCCGAGCCGTTTTCCGCAAGCGAGGATACGGTCAGGGACGGGATCGAGCTGCTGTTCTTCGCCTATCGTGACTTTACCGCCGAGCCCGATGCGATCCTGGCACGCTACGGCTTTGGCCGGGCGCATCACCGGGTGATCCATTTTGTCGGCCGCCATCCGCAGATGACGGTCAGCGAATTGCTCGGCATTTTACACATCACCAAGCAGAGCCTGAGCCGGGTCTTGGGCGAATTAGTGCAGCAGGGCTTTGTCGCGCAGCGGCCGGGCCCGCACGACCGGCGCCAGCGCCTGCTCGAGCTGACGCCGGAGGGGCGCGCGCTCGAGCGTGAAGTTTCGGCGCCGCAGCGCGCTCGCGTCAGCGAGGCTTACCGCCAGGCCGGCGCCGCCGCCGTCGAAGGCTTTCGCAAGGTGCTGCTGGCAATTATCGCCGACGGCGTCGATCGCCGCCGATTTGACGATGCGCCGGGCGGGAAGCGATAAGCGCAAAGGAGGGCGTATAACGGGCGGCATGAGCGATCTCGAACCCCATCTCCTCGTCGTCGACGACGATGCGCGGCTGCGCGAATTGCTGCGCCGTTACCTGTCGGAAAGCGGGTTCCGAGTTACGACGGCCGGCGATGCGATCGAGGCACGAGCCAAGCTCGCGAGCTTTGCCTTTGACCTCGTCGTGCTCGATGTGATGATGCCGGGGGAAAGCGGTCTCGACCTTACCCGCGATCTGCGGCGCGAGGGCAGGCTGCCGGTCCTGCTGCTGACCGCAATGGCCGAGCCCGAGGATCGCGTCAACGGGCTCGAGCACGGCGCCGACGATTATCTGTCAAAGCCGTTCGAGCCGCGTGAGCTGGTGCTGCGGATGCGCAATCTGCTGCAACGGCGGCCGACGACGGATGCTCCGGCGCGGGAGGTGCGATTTGGCGGCTGCCGCTTCGATCTCGCCCGCAGCGAGCTGTTTCGCGGCGGCGAGGCAGTCCACCTGACCGCAGCCGAGGCCGGATTGCTGGCGAGCTTGGCGCAGCGGCCGGGCGAGGCCGTGTCGCGCGAGGAGCTGTCGCTCTCCGCCCAGTTCAGCGGCAACGTGCGGAACGTCGACGTTCAGATGACCCGATTGCGCCGCAAGATCGAGCGCGACCCGCGGTTTCCGCGCTATCTGCAGACCGTGCGCGGCACCGGTTATGTCCTTAAGCCCGATTGACGAGCCGCTGTCGGTGGCGGGCCGCGAGCCGCTGGCCGCGGCAGGCCCCGAGCCGCCCGAAGAGGCCGACGCCGAGATTTGGCGCCGGCGTGAAATCCAGCCTCGCGGCTGGATCAAGCGAGTGCTGCCGCGCACGATGTTCGGTCGCTCGCTGTTGATCGTCGTGATGCCGCTGATCCTGCTGCAGGCGATCGCTACTTGGATCTTTTATGACCGCCACTGGGCGGCGATCTCATGGCGCCTTTCGACCGGCGTCGCCGGGGACGTCGCATTTATGGTCGAAGCGCTCGAGCACGCCGGTCCGGATGCCGCCGCGGCCCGGCTGCTGACGCGTGGCGGGGCGTTGACCGATATCCACTTCGCCCTCGCCCATGGCAAGCACCTGCCGCCGCCGGCCCCCCCGAGCGGCACGCTTCTCGAGGGCCAGCTGACCCAGGCGATGCAGGGAAGGGTCAACCTGCCATGGCGGATCAAAGGGCTCAACAGCCAGGATGGGCCGAGGATCGAGGTTCAGCTGGCCCGCGGGGTATTGACCGCAGAGGTGCCATGGAACCGGCTCTACAGCTACACCACCTACATTTTCATAATGTGGATGGTGGGATCGTCGCTGGTGCTGCTGGCAGTGGCGACATTGTTTCTACGCAACCAAGTCAAATCGTTGCGGCGCCTGGCGGCGGCGGCCGACAGTTTCGGAAAAGGTCACCGCGTGCCGTTCTTCAAGATTGAAGGTGCGGTTGAAATCCGTCGGGCGGCGGTCGCCTTCATGACGATGCGCGATCGGATTCAGCGCCAGATCCGCCAGCGCACCCAGATGCTGGCCGGCGTATCGCACGATTTGCGCACCCCATTGACGCGGATGAAGCTCGCCCTCGAGATCCTCGGCGACGATCCCGCGGTCGACGAGCTGAAATCGGACGTCGCAGAGATGGAGCACATGGTTCTCGGCTATCTCGATTTCGCTCGCGGCGAGGGAAGCGAGACCCCGGTCGAGACCGATTTGGCGCTGCTTCTGGAAGAGGTGGCGGTGGCGATGCGGCGCGAAGGAACGGAGCTGTCGCTTGCCGCTCCGAGCGAATATGTGCTCCCGGTTCGGCCGAACGCGCTAAAGCGCTCTCTGGTCAACCTGATCGGCAATGCTCGTCGCCACGGCAGCCATGTTTGGCTTACGGCGGCGCCTGACGAGGACGGTATCGACCTTTTGGTCGACGATGACGGCCCGGGGATCGCACCGGCCGACCGTGATCGCGTGTTCCGCGCCTTCGTGCGTCTCGACGCCTCGCGCAATCCGTCGACCGGGGGAGTGGGGCTGGGATTGACCATCGCGCGTGACGTGGCCCGCGGCCATGGCGGTGACGTATTACTCGAAAGCTCCCCCCAGGGCGGCCTGCGAGCGCGCCTGCACCTGCCGCGATAACGAGCGTCGCGGCGGCACATGAACAAAAGGCCGCCCCGTCATGCCGGCCCGGCTTCAAGGGGGATTATCGGCGCGATCGATTCAGCGCGCAGCCTGCTGCTTTGCCATGTCGCGCAGTTCGTCGAGGCTCTCGCTCGCACGCTTGCGCAGGACATCGGCAGCCTCGGTGCCGGCCTTGGCTGCCAGCTCGGTAATCTCGCGGCCGTGGTTGACGCTTTTTTCCAGCATTTGCTTGGCGTATTCGGTGTTCTTGGCGATGCGGTCCTCGGTCGAAGCCGGTTGGGTCATCTCGCGGAACAACACCGACACGTCTTCGAGCGCCTGGCGGGCGATTTCGATCTGGCGCCGCGCGACCGCCTGCACGCCTTCGACCGCGAGCTGATTGGCTTGGCTGAAGGCTTCGATGTTGCGTCGCTGGCACGCCATCAGCGCCTCGACATCGAACGGCCGGAAACGAAAGTCGGTCATCATCTTGGTCACGTCGAAATCGAAAAAGCTGGGGCGGACTTCTGCCATGGTTGGGTTCCGTTCGGTTCCGTTGTGGGGGCCATAATTGTGCGGT
Organism: Allostellaceae bacterium; assembly: GCA_035510075.1. Classification (GTDB taxonomy): domain Bacteria; phylum Pseudomonadota; class Alphaproteobacteria; order ATCC43930; family CGMCC-115725; genus AP-15. Next base: position 7,798 of record DATKHX010000589.1, on the reverse strand, counting down.
GCACAACGCCCAAAATATCGGCTGATGGCGGCCGGCCGTCAAGGAAAGTTTTTTGCAGTGCAGCAAATTTAGGCGGAAAGAGGCTCGCCGCTGGGCCGCGATATGCGCGTCGACGTCAGCCAACGTTCGGCCCGGCGCAGCCGCGCATCGAGCGCCGCCATTGTTTGCCCGAGGTCCGGCGAGTCGTCGCGGCGCCACACCCGCGCGGTGGCTACGTAAGCGGCACCCGTTAACTTTATTGCAATCGCGCCGCGGATCCCGGCCGTCGGAATGTCGGCCGCTTCGTGCATCCAGCGGATCGATCGCAGCAGCGCCGCGCCGGCCACCAGCATCGCGGGCGGGTCCGACGGCAACTCGCGGCGCAGCACCTCGAGCGCAGGCTTGTACGGGCGGAGCGCGTCGAATCGACGCATCATCAGGTCGAACAGCCGGTCGCGCGGATGCTCGCCTTCCTCTGCCGCCGGCGGCTCGGTCAGCACTGCCTCGTCGACGCGTTGGAAAAATCCGGCGAGGACCGCCTGCTTCGACGTGAAATTTCGATAGACGTGCAGAATCGGCAACCCTGAGGCGGCGGCGATCGCCGCAAGCGACAACCGTCGCCACCCGACGGTCTGGATTTGCGCCAGCGCGGCGTCGATGATCCGGTTGGTGTCATTCTCGCTCCCGCCGGCTTGATCGCGGCGCGCCGCTCCGCTGTTCCTGCGCGTGCTCCGCGCCACGGCTCAGCTCGCCAACTTGCGCGAGCGCGCCGCTGCGGCGGCAACCGCTCGCTTGATCAGCGGCGCCAGACCCTCCTTCCCCATCAGCACGTCGAGGGCGGCGCGGGTTGTCCCCCCCGGGCTCGTCACATTCTCACGCAGTTGCGCCGGGGTCTCGTCCGAGCACCGGGCCAATTCTCCCGAGCCGGCAACGGTGCTGCGAGCGAGCCGCAAGGCGAGGGCGGGCGGCAGGCCGGACGCTTCGGCCGCCGCTGCCAGCGCTTCGATCAGCAAGAAGACATAGGCGGGGCCGCTCCCCGAAACCGCGGTGACGGCATCGAGCATCCCCTCGTCCTCGACCCACGCGCTGTCGCCGACGGCCGCGAGCAGCTGGTCGCAGAGGCGGCGCTGCCCCGCGGTCACCCGCTCGTTGGCGCAGGCGACTGTGATGCCCCGACCGATCGCCGCCGGGGTATTGGGCATCGTGCGGATCAGCGAAGCGGGGCCGAGACGACGGCTCATGCCGGCGATGGTTTTGCCGGCGACGATCGAGACGAAAAGGGTTGGCGGCCGCGCCCAGCGGCGATAGCGGGGCAAAATCGCGTCGATGACCTGTGGCTTCACCGCAACGACGACCGCGTCCGGCGCCGGGTCGTCCGGAAGCTCTTCGGGCGCGCGGTGCCAGGAGACGGCGGCCGAGTCGACAAGCCCGGGCGGCGGCCCTTCCGGCTCTATGACCATGAACCGCGACGCTGCGCCTGCGTTGATCCAGCCGCGCAGCAGCGCGGACCCCATTTTGCCGCAGCCGACAAGGACCAATGCGCGCCCCGAAGCGTCGCGGCGCTCGGCGGCCATCGCGCGCCGCTCCTCCTCAGGCTTCTCCAACAGGATCGATCATCGCCGCGGCGATCGCCTCGGCCGGGCGCTTGCCGCCCCACAGCACGAGCTGAAACGCCGGATAAAAGCGCTCGCATTCCGAGAGCGCGATATCGACCAGATCCTCGATCTGCTCGGCGCTGCCGGCACCGACGCCGCGCAGCAGCAGGGCATGGCGAAAGGACGGCGAGTTGTCTTCGGTCGAAAGATCGAAATGGCCGAGCCACAGCTTCTCGTTGGCAAGGGCGAGCAGCTCGTAAACCGCGGTGCGCCGGCCCTTCGGCACCTTCATGTCGAAGCCGCAGGAAAAATGCATCGCGCAGAGTTCTTCCTGCCATACGAAATAGAGGCGGTAATCGCACCACCGGCCGGATATCTCGACCACCAGCTCCTCCTCGCTGGCACGGTCGTGCGCCCACTCGTTGGCGCTGACGATCTCCTCGACGAGGTCGATCGGATTGCCGAAAAACGGTGTCGGTTCGGAAGCTGCAAGGGTGGTCATCGGGCGCTCCTTCCCGCGGCGCGACAAATCGGGTTCGACGACAAATCGGGTTCGACGACAAATCAAAACTGACCGGATGTAGGCGGGTTCGGCGGCGGCTCGCGCTTGCGCATAGCAGCGACCGTACCCTCGAGCTCGGCCACCCGCCGCGCCAGATCTTCCTGCTCGGCGCGGGCTTTGGCTGCCATTGTTTTGACTGCTTCGAATTCCTCGCGGGTCACCAGGTCCATCCCCGCGAGCACGCGTTCGAGCTGATCGCGCAGCCGCGACTCGACCTCGCCCCTGACCCCCGACAATGTCCCGACCGCGCCCGCGGCGACCCGGGCGAGGTCGTCGAAAAACCGGCTTTGGCTCTGCATCGCTATCTCTCTCCGCGCCAATGGTGGCGGCGCCCCCTGATTGCTTGCTTACATATGGGCGTGCGCTAGCACAGAGGGCATATCCAAGGGAAGGATTTCCCTTCGGCGAGAGGGGCCGGTGATGCAACCGTTCGAGCAATTCCCCGCAGAGCGGCTGGCCGCGATCCGGTTTGTGCTGACCGATGTCGACGACACGCTGACCGAGCGCGCACGTCTGTCAGCCGCCACCTATGACGCGATCGAGCGGCTGCGCGATGCCGGCTATCGCGTCATCCCGATCACCGCGGCACCCGCCGGATGGTGCGACCTGATGTGCCGGATGTGGCCTGTGGCTGCGGTGATCGGCGAGAATGGCGGGCTGTGCTTCCGTCATGACGCCACGACCGGCCTCACCGAACGCCGCTATTGGGCGCCCGAAATCGAGCGCCGGCGCGACGCGGAGCGGCTGGCCGAACTCGGCCTGCAGGTCCGGGCGCGGGTGTCGGGGAGCGAGTTGTCAGCCGACCAGCGCTGGCGCGAGACGACGCTCGCGTTCCAAAATCCGGGTCCGCCCGTCTCCGACCGGATCGCCGTCGAGTTAGCTGCGGCCGGCGCGCGCAGCGTGACCAATTCGATGTGGGTGCTCGGCTGGTTGGCCGATTTCGACAAGCTGGCGATGGCGCGCCGGATCATGGCCGAGCTGTTCGCCGCCGACATCGGCCGCGACCGCGACGCGTTCCTATTTGTCGGCGACTCGCTGAACGACGAGCCGATGTTCGGACATTTTCCGAATTCGGTCGGAGTCGCCACCGTGCGAAATTACCTCGAACGCATGACGACGACGCCGCAATGGGTCACAAAGGGCGGCGGCGGCGCCGGCTTTGTCGAGGTCGCCGACGCGCTGCTGGGTCGGCGGGAGGATCGGGGGGGTTGAGGTCGGTCGCGCCGGCCCTCGCCGCATGCGCCGCGATGACCACGGAAAGGGGCTAGGACGAGGAAGCAGCCGCCGGCGCGGCGACGGCCTCACGGCTGAGGCCCGGCGGATCGTGCACGCCATCCGAGCGAGACCGCCGCGGCGCCGACAGGAAGCTGCTGGCGATTGCCTGCGGCCGCTTGGTCTCCAGCACGCCCCGCCGTCGTGGCGGACGCCGGACAATCCGCCCGCGACGCGATCGTAAATCGGCGGACAGGTGCTCAACGGAGCAAAGGGGATGGTTTTTATCGGCGCCCGCTGCCGCGGGGTTTCTGCTTTACAAAAGTAATAGCGTCACGATAATCTTTAATAAAACAAGGAAATTCTTAATAAATCTTAATTACATTTTGCTGACATGGCGTCCGGCCATGTTTGGCCAAGGGAGGGAGAGATGGCCGGCACGATCTACAGCGGCACTTATACGACCGGTATCGCCCTGACCAACCCGGCCACCCAGCGCCCGGCTACTGTGACCGGCAAGATCACGACGACCAACGCTACGGCTCTCTTCGGCAATGCCGACTTTGCCTGGACCGTCAACAACCGCGGCACGATCGAAAATAGCGGCACGACCGGCAAGGGCGTCCAGCTTTTGGCTGGCGGCACGGTAAACAATCTCATCGCCGGCTCGGTCAGCCCGAGCGGGCCCGCCGGGGCAGCGCTGATCGCCGGCTACAGTGACGGTATTTTGATCGAATTTGCGCCCGGCACGGTCAGCAATCTCGGCCAGATCGAGGGCACCGGCACCGCCGGGCTCGGCGTCAACATCTTCTCGGCCGGCGGAAAGGTCGCCAACGGCTCGGCTACGGTAACAAGCGCATTGATCTCGGGCGGGAGCACCGCGGTTGTCATTAACGGCGGCGCCGGCACGGTCACGAATTTTGGCACGATCACGAGCACAGGCTCGGGCAACGGGGTCAGCCTTCACAACGGCGGCAGCATCACCAACGGCAGCAGCAGCTCGACCGCTGCGCTGATCAGCTCGCCCACGGGTCATACCGACATCTACGTTAATGGGGGCGCCGGCTCGCTCACCAATTTCGGCTCGGTCAAGGGCGGGACGGTCGGGGTCTTTTTTGGTGACGGCGGGCGCGTTGCCAACGGCCAGAGCGGCTCGACGGCCGGGCTGATCGTCGGCACCACCAGCAGCTCCGTCAGCATCGCCGGCACCACCGGAACCGTGATCAATTTCGGGACGCTGGAGACGTTGGGCACGCTCGCGAACGTCGCGCTGAACGGCGGCGGCTCGGTGACCAATGGTGCGGTCGGCGCGACGAGCGCGTTGATCACCGGCCCCGGCACCGGCATCTACATCAACAACGCCGCCGGCACGGTCACCAATTTCGGCCATATCACCGACACGTCTGCTACTGCCGGCACCGCTATCGTTCTCGAAGACGGCGGCAGCGTCAGCAATTCCGGCACCGTCCAGAACACCGACACCGCCAATGCCGGGGTGTATTTCCACAATGGCGGCAATCTGACAAACAACAAGGGGGGGCTGATCGCCGGCGCCAATAACGGCGTCTCGGTGCGCGGCGGCGCCGGTGCCGTCACCAATGCCGGCTCGATCACCGGCGCCACCAATAACGGCGTCTATCTCAACAGCGGCAGTGTCAACAACCAGGCCGGGGGCGTTATTGTCGGCAAGACCGACGGCGTCTACAACCGTAACTTTGCGATCGCCGTCGCCAACTCCGGGCTGATCGAGACCACCGGAACCCTGAACGGCATCTATCTGCGCGGCGGCGGCAGTATCACCAACAATGCCGGCGCGACAATCGCCGGCAGCGCCGCCGGGGTGGCGCTCGGGCAGCATGGCGGGGTCGTCACCAACCACGGCGTCATCAAGGGGGTGATCGGCTTCAACGGCGGCATGTATCATTCCGCCGGCAACACCTTGATCAATTTTGGCACCGTCGCCAGCACCTCGACCGTGGCGGGTGCGGTCGCGGTCGAGATGGGCAACAGCCTCGGCAGCAAATTGCTGGTCGTCGAAAAGGGGGCGGTGTTTACCGGCCTCGTCGAGGGCGGCGGCCGCGGCGAGATCGAGTTTGCCTCGACCGGCACCGCGGCGATGACCGGCAACATTTCCGGCTTCAACACCGTGGCCCTGGCCAATGGGGGCGCCGACACCCTGACCCTGGCCCAGGCCAATTTCACCGGCGTCTCCGGAAATCGAATCACTGTAATCGGCGGTAATGCCGGCAATACGGTCAATGCGTCGGCGGTGACCACCGGCCAGCTGACGATCGACGGCGGCGCCGGAGCCGATACTCTGACCGGCGCAGCCAATGGCGGCACGATCTTTGTCTTCACCGCCGCGACACTCACCGCAACCGACAAAATCACCGGCGGTGGCGGCTTCAACAACGAGCTCGATGTGACCACACCCGGCACGGTCGCTGCCGGCGGCGTGAGCGCCGTGGAAATTTACCGGCTCGCCAATGGCGGCGCCAACAGCCTGACCCTGACCAATGCGAATTTTACCGGGTTCAAGGGCAACGCCATAACCGTTTACGGCGGCACCGGCGGCAACACGATCGACGGCTCCGGGCTTACGGTCACCGCCGACGGGCTCGTGATTTACGGGGGCGTCGGGGCGGATGTGCTGAAAGGCGGCGCCGGCAACGACATCTTCTCGTTTACCGCCGCGGGGCTGACCGCCACCGACACGGTCAGCGGCGGCGCCGGCAGCGATCTTCTCGACATGACGACCGCCGGCACGGTCGCCGCCGCCGGGGTCAGCGGCATCGAGACCTATGTGCTGGCCGACGGCGCCGCCAATACCCTGACTTTGGCGAGCGCGAATTTCACCGGGGTCACCGGCTCGACGATCACCGTTTCCGACGGCAACAACGGCAATACCGTCAGCGCCGCCGGGGTTGCGGCCCCCGACCGCCTTATTGTCTACGCCGGCAGCGGCGCCGATGTCTTGACCGGCGGGGCCGGCAACGATGTCTTCTATGCCGCCGGCAATACGGCGATGACCGGCGGGGCCGGCACCAATGAGTTCGCGTTCAGCGCCGCGGGATCGAACACGATCAAGGATTTCACTGCATCCACGAGCAATGAGATCGCGTTCAGCAATTCCGGTTTTGCGCTCGCTTTGAGCGGTGCGACATCGGCACCCAAGCCCTTGCCGGCGAGCTTGTTCACAGCAAACAGCACCGGCGCCTTTACCGCGGCAACCCAGCGCTTTGCCTACGACACCGCCAATGGCAACCTCTTTTATTCGGCCTCCGGCACCACCGCGACCGAGCACCTTGTCGCGACTCTGACCGGCCACCCGGCGCTCGCCGCCTCGCACCTCTTCTTTATCAGCTGACGAGTGCCGCGGCGATCTCGGCGACCACCGGCTCCCACCGCCGCTCCTGGGATTGGCGAAAGAGCCGCACGCTCGGGTACCACGGGCTGTCGGCGCGGTCGAGCAGCCAGCGCCAGTCGGGCGCGTAGGGCAGCATGATCCACGCCGCCTTGTTCATCGCACCGGCGAGATGGCCGACCGCGGTGTCGACCGTGACGACCAGCTCGAGGCATTCGAGGATGGCCATTGTGTCGGCGAAATCGCGGATTTCGGGGCCGAGATTGACGAGCGGCGCGCGGCCCCAATACTGCCCGATCTCGTTCTGCGCCGGCCCTTTTTGCAACGACACCAGCGCCACCTCGGGTATATCGGCCAATGGCGCCAGGGTCGCGAGCCGGCTCGAACGGCGCCGATCATTGCGGTGAGTCGGACGCCCGGCCCAGACGACACCGACGCGGCGATAGCCGCGCGGCAACAACGTCCATAAGCGCTCGGCCCATCGCGTGAACTTGGCTTCGTCGGTGTGCAGATAGGGGATCGGCGCAGGGATCGTGTCCAATCTCGTGCCCGCCAGCCGCGGCAACCCCGACAATGGGCAATAGGCGGCGAAATCGGGGGCGCGGCTCCAATGCTCGAAGACGAGGCCGGCGCCGGGCAATTGCGCCACCACCGGTTGCAGCTCGCGGCTGCAAGCGATCGCGATGTCGGGACAGCGCGCTCTCGCCCAGGGAATGTAGCGGGCGAACTGGATCACGTCGCCATAGCCCTGGTCTGCGACCAGCAGCAGGGTGCGGCCGCGGCCGAGCGGCGCGCCGTCCCAGTGCGGTCGGTCGCTCGGCGGCAACAATGGCGGCACACCGACGAGCCGGGCGCGCCATTCGTATTCCTCCCAGCCGCGGACGAAGTCGCCGCGCAGCAGCGCTGCTTCGGCGATGGCGAAATGCCCGGCCGCAAAATCCGGGTCGAGCGCCAATGCGCGCTCGCCGCAACCGCTCGCGGCGTCGAGCTCGAGCCGGTCGTAATGCACGATTCCGAGATTGTGATGGCAGTGCGGATCGTCGGGTCGAGAGCGACCGCGCGATGACCGGCGCTGAGGGCGTCGTC
>DATKHX010000588.1:0-4396 GCA_035510075.1 Allostellaceae bacterium | reverse complement strand
TACGTCGAATAGCCCGGCTTCGACATCTCGCCGTCGTTGACGACGTCGATGCCGACCGCGGCCTGGCGGCGGACAATGTCGAGCACGGCCTCGCGCACCAGCCGATCGAGCTCGGCCTTGTCGTAGGCACCGCCCTGGTCTTTCTGGACCAAGATCTGCCGCAATTGGGGCGGGCGCGGTAGGCTGCCGACATGGGTCGTCAGGATGCGGTCTTGGCTCGTCTTCATCGTGTCCCCCGAGGCCTGCTTTTCGATGCGGGGCAGCATGCGCCGCCGTGCGACGGCCGACAAGGCACGTCTGGGCCGTATCGGGCGCGGAAAGATTGACGGCTTCAACCGAAATCCTTAATTCACGTTAAGCAAGATTAACGATGCGGCTTGCTGCCAACGCGAGTTGGCGTGCAAAGCCAAAACGATCCGAGGGAGGAACGGCCCGTGCAGAGCGCATCTCGGACTGGCGCGACTTCGACCGATCTGCCTGGCGCCGCTGCGGCGGCAAACCGCTGGCTGCAGCTGATCGTCGGCATCGTCTGCATGGTGATGATCGCCAATCTTCAGTACGGCTGGACCTTGTTCGTCCACCCGATGAGCGTGGCGCATGGCTGGTCGGTCGCCGACATCCAGATCGCCTTCAGCATCTTTGTCGCGCTCGAAACCTGGCTCACCCCGCTCGAGGGGTGGATCGTCGATCGCGTCGGCCCCAAGAACGGGCCGCGGCTGATGATCGCCTTTGGCGGGGTTCTGGTGGCGATCGCCTGGATCGTCAATTCCGCGGCGCAGACATTGCCGATGCTCTACGTCGGGGCGGCGCTTGCCGGCATCGGCGCCGGGGCAGTCTATGCGACCTGCGTGGGCAACGCGGTCAAGTGGTTTCCCGACCGCCGCGGGCTCGCCGTCGGGCTCACCGCCGCCGGCTTTGGCGCCGGTGCCGCGGTGACCGTGATCCCGATCCGCGCGGTGATCGCGGCGGACGGCTATGCCGCGGCGTTCTTCTGGTTTGGGCTCGTCCAGGGCATCGTGATCTTTGTTTTGTCCTGGCTGATGCGCGCTCCCTTTGCCGGCGAGACCCCCACCGTCACGCACGCACGGGTGATCCAGACGAGCGAGAGCTTTTCGCCGCAGGCGATGCTCGTCACACCGGTGTTCTGGATCATGTACATCATGTTTCTGTTGGTCGCCGCCAGTGGGTTGATGGCAACCGCCCAGGTCGCGCTAATCGCCCGCGATTTTCATGTGTCCAACGTTGTGCTGCTGCTGGGCGGCACGACTCTGACAGTGGCTCTTCTGGTCGACAATGTCGCCAACGGCCTCGCGCGACCGCTGTTCGGCTGGGTCTCTGACCGGATCGGCCGCGAATATACTATGGCGCTCGCCTTCAGTCTTGGAGGCATCAGCTATTGGCTGCTCGGATCATTCGGAGCGACGCCGTGGGCGTTCGTCGTTTTCGCCGGTTTAATCTTTTTGACCTGGGGTGAGATTTACAGTCTGTTCCCGTCGACCTGCACCGACAGCTTCGGGCCGAAATACGCGACGACCAATCTGAGCTTTCTGTACACCGCCAAAGGCGTCGCCGCTTTTCTCGTCCCCCTGGCCAACGTGATCAAGACGGCAACCGGCAGTTGGCACATGGTGTTTGTGGTCACCGCGATCATGAACTTTGTTGTCGTCGGTATGGCGCTGTTCGTGCTGCGCCCGCTGCGCTCGCGTTCGCTGGCGTCGGGCGCCTACCGGCCCGTCGGCGCGGAGTGAGCGGGTATTGAGCGCGGGTATTGAGGGCTTGGCATGAAACGCAGCACCGAGCGCATTCTGACGACCCATGTCGGCAGCCTACCGCGCCCGCCCGATTTGTTGGAATTCCTCGAAGCGCGCGAGGTCGGGCGCCCGGTCGAGCAGGCGGCGTTCGACGCCTGCCTCTCGTCGTCGGTCCACGATGTCGTCAGAAAACAGGTCGCAGCCGGGATCGACAGCGTGTGCGACGGCGAGTTCGGCAAGATCTCCTACACCTTTTATGTCCGCCACCGGCTGTCGGGGATCGGCGCGTTTCGCGGCGGCGCCAACGATCGGCCGCCGCAGACCGCGGCGCACCGCGACCTGCTCGACCACCCCGATTTTCACGCGCGGCTGAACGAAAAGCGCGGCGGCACCTCGTGGTTCAGCCGCGAGGCGGTGCCGTGCTGCGTTGGGCCGGTAGCCTACAGCGACCGCCGGCCGCTCGAAGTCGACATCGCCAATCTGGCTGCCGCCTGCGCTGCCGCCAAGCCGGTCGAGGCGTTCATGAACGCGGCGTCTCCGGGAGTGCTGACCAAGTTCGTGCCCGACCGGCATTACCAAAACGAAGACGCCTATGTCGCAGCCCTGGCCGACACGCTGAAGGAAGAGTACGAGGCGATCCACAAAGCCGGCTTTATCCTTCAGATCGACGCACCGGACCTCGGCTCGGCTCGGCACAATCAGTACCAGCACCTCTCCGACGACGAGTTTCTGCGCATCGCCGAGCGCAATATCGCCGCACTGAACCACGCCACCGCCGACATCCCGGCCGAGGCGATGCGCATGCACCTGTGCTGGGGCAATTACGAGGGGCCGCACACCCACGACATCCCGCTCGCCAAGATTCTCGCTGTGACGATGCGGGCGCGGCCGTCGGGGCTGTCTTTCGAGGCGGCCAATCCCCGCCATGCCCATGAATGGGAGGATCTGCGCGGCGCCAAGATCCCCGACGACAAGGTGCTGATCCCGGGCGTCATCGACTCGACGACGAATTTCGTCGAGCATCCGCGGCTGATTGCCCAGCGGATCGCCAATTTCGCCAGCATCGTCGGTCGCGAGCGGGTCGTCGCCGGCGCCGATTGCGGCTTTGCGACGTTCGCCTTCATCGACAACGCCGTCGCACCTTCGGTCGTATGGGCGAAGCTCGCCGCGCTCGCTGAGGGCGCGCGCATCGCCAGCGGGCGGCTCTGGGGCTGAAACTGATGATGCGGATCAGCGTCGGCGCCTCGTAGTCGCCTCGGACGGCGCGAGACCTGGCTCAGAGAGATCCGGCGGGTCAGCGGGTCGAGGCGACGCGACCAATACCCGTTCAGGTTGCCGCCCAGAACTGCCCATCCCTGACATAACCGAAGGCTGTTCAGATTAACTTATGTTCGCCTCCCGCATCAACCATCGGCGACAAAAAAGCGAAGGGCGGCCGGTCGAGGCGATTGGCGGCTGTGGAAGCGGTCAGCCGGTGTAGGGGACGATGAGCATGTTGTCGATCAGGCGGGTGCGGCCGAGATGGGCGGCAGCGAGGACGCGGGCGGGGGCAATTACAATGTCGATCATTGGCGCCAGGGTCTCGGCATCGCGGATTTCGAGATATTCGACCCCGAAGCCGGCGCGCGTAAGTTCGGCACGGCCGCGCTCGGTGGCGCGCGCGACGGCGGCGGGCTCGCGTTCGAGGGTGGCGGCCACATGGCGCAGGACCCGGGCGAGGTTGGGTGCGATGCCGCGCTCTTCGCGCGACAAATAGGCGTTGCGCGAGGATAGCGCGAGCCCATCCGGCTCGCGCACGGTGGGCACGCCCTCGATCTTTACCGGGAGGTCGAGATCGCGCGCCAGGCGACGGATCACCAGCAATTGCTGATAGTCCTTTTCACCGAAATACGCGATGTCCGGCAGCGATTGGATCAAGAGCTTGGCCACGACCGTGGCGACGCCGTCGAAATGGCCGGCGCGATGGGCGCCGCACAGCCCCTCGCTCAACCCTCCAACCCGCACCAGGGTCGAAAATTGAGCTGGGTAGATCTCCGCTGCGGCGGGGACGAAGGTGAGATCGACCCCAGCCGATCGCAGCATGTCGAGATCGGCGGCCTCGCGGCGCGGATAGGCGCTGAGATCCTCGCTCGGGGCGAATTGCTTAGGGTTGACGAAAATCGTCGCGACGACGCGGTCGCAGGCGTCTCGCGCCGCTGCGGCCAGCGCGATATGTCCCGCATGCAGCGCGCCCATCGTCGGCACGAGGCCGATGCGCTCACCCACTTTGCGCCAGGTTGCGAGGCTCGCTCTGAGATCGGCAATTGTCCTCGCTGTCTCCACCCGAGCCTCCACCTGCTCCGCCCCGGCAAATTAACAAAACACGGGCCGGCCAGTCTCGCATCTCGGGGCCGCGCCGATGCCGCCGAGCATTGGCGTGGTTGTGCTACCGTTTCTGTAGTGGTCGGCTTTCTCACGAACGCATGGAGATAGATGCCGTTCATTCCGGGTCAGGCTTTATGAAATGCTAGTGTGCCGAGTCAGAGATTCGCTTAACAAGTCGGGGCGTGGATCGCGAGTGTGTCAGAGCAATATCGTGCGATGGTCTGGAGGATGGCATCGGCGGTCTTGGTCCAGATGAACGGCTTGGGGTCGTCATTGTGGGC
>DATKHX010000587.1:0-2811 GCA_035510075.1 Allostellaceae bacterium | reverse complement strand
AAGTTTGTTGCCATGCAGCAGCAGATCCGGATCCGCGGCGCGCGCGAGCACAATCTGAAGAATATCGACGTCGATTTGCCGCGCGACAGCCTGGTGGTGATCACCGGCTTGTCGGGGTCGGGCAAGTCGTCGCTCGCCTTCGACACGATCTATGCCGAGGGCCAGCGCCGCTATGTCGAGAGCCTGTCGGCCTATGCCCGCCAATTCCTCGAATTGATGCAAAAGCCCGAGGTCGAATCGATAGAAGGATTGTCGCCGGCAATTTCGATTGAGCAGAAGACGACTTCGCGCAACCCGCGCTCGACGGTCGCAACCGTGACCGAGATCTACGACTACATGCGCCTCCTGTGGGCGCGGGTCGGCGTTCCTTATTCGCCGGCGACCGGGCTGCCGATCGTCAGCCAGACCGTGTCGCAGATGGTCGACCGGGTCATGGCGATGGCGGAGGGCACGCGGCTCTATCTGCTCGCCCCGATCGCTCGCGGGCGCAAGGGCGAATACCGCAAGGAGCTGATCGACCTCAGAAAGCGCGGGTTTCAGCGGGTCAAGATCGACGGCAAGATGGTCGATCTCGACGAGGCTCGGCCGCTCAACAAGAAACTGAAGCACGACATCGCAGTGGTGGTGGACCGCATCATCGTCGCGGGCGATCTCGGCAACCGGCTCGCCGATTCGTTCGAGACCGCACTCGGCCTCGCCGACGGCATCGCCATCACCGAAGACGCCGATTCGGGCGAAGAGACGATCTTTTCGGCGAAATTCGCCTGCCCGGTGTCGGGCTTTACGATCCCCGAGATCGAGCCCCGGCTGTTCTCGTTCAACAATCCGTTCGGCGCGTGCCCGGCCTGCGACGGGCTCGGCACGAAACTCTATTTCGACCCCGGGCTCGTCGTCCACGACGAGGGCCGCACCTTGTCGGAGGGTGCGGTCAGCCCGTGGTCGCATTCCTCCTCGCAATACTACACGCAGACTTTGGAGAGCATCGCGCGCCATTTCCGCCAGAGCATGCACACGCCGTGGCGCGAGTTGCCGGAAAAGATGCGGCAAACCATCCTCGGCGGCTCGGCCGGCGAGCCGGTCGCGATGACCTATGACGACGGCTTGCGGAAGTACACGACCGAGCGGCCGTTCGAGGGCGTGTTGCCGAACATGGAACGGCGTTTTCGCGAGACCGACAGCGCCTGGGTCAAGGAGGAGCTCGGCCGTTATCAGAGTGCGCGGACCTGCGAGGTGTGCGACGGCGACCGGCTGAAGCCCGAGGCGTTGGCGGTCAAGATCGGCGGCCGCAACATCAGCGAGGTCGCCCGGCTGTCGATCGCCGACGCACTGAATTGGTTCACCGGCATCGACGCCGAGCTCAGCCCGAGCCAGCGCGAGATCGCCCAGCGCATCCTGCGCGAGATCAACGAGCGCCTCGGCTTTTTGCAGAATGTCGGGCTCGAATACCTGACCCTGTCGCGGGCGTCCGGCACCCTCTCGGGCGGCGAGAGCCAGCGCATCCGCCTCGCCTCGCAGATCGGCTCGGGTCTGACTGGCGTGCTCTATGTGCTCGACGAGCCGTCGATCGGGTTGCACCAGCGCGACAATGGCCGGCTGCTCTCGACCTTGAAGCGGCTGCGCGACCTCGGCAACACGGTCATCGTCGTCGAGCACGACGAGGAGGCGATCCGCACCGCCGACTGGGTCGTCGACATGGGGCCGGGCGCCGGGGTTCACGGCGGCCACGTCGTCGCCGAGGGCACACCCAACGCGGTCATGGCCAATCCCGACAGCATCACCGGGCAATATTTGACCGGCACACGGCAAGTCCCGGTGCCGGTGGCCCGCCGCACCGGCCATCAGGGGCAAATCCTGCGCATCGTCGGGGCGACCGGCAACAATCTGAAGGGCATCACCGCCGAGATCCCGCTCGGCACTTTTTCCGTCGTAACCGGCGTCTCGGGCGGCGGCAAATCGACCCTGATCATCGAGACGCTGTACAAGGCGTTGGCCAAACGGCTCAACAACGCGCGCGAGCAGGCCGCCCCGCACGAGCGGCTCGAAGGTGTGGAATTCCTCGACAAGATCGTCGACATCGACCAGTCGCCGATTGGCCGCACGCCGCGCTCGAACCCGGCGACCTATACCGGCTGCTTCACCCCGATCCGCGACTGGTTCGCCGGGCTGCCCGAAGCCAAGTCGCGCGGCTACTTGCCCGGCCGGTTCTCGTTCAACGTCAAGGGCGGCCGCTGCGAAGCCTGCCAGGGCGACGGTGTGATCAAGATCGAGATGCATTTTCTGCCCGACGTCTACGTCCAGTGCGACGTCTGCAACGGCCGGCGCTACAACCGCGAAACCCTCGAAGTGTTGTTCCGGGCCAAGAGCATCGCCGACGTGCTCGACATGACCGTCGACGAGGGCGTCGAGTTCTTCCGCGCGGTCCCGTCGATCCGCGACAAGTTGCTGACATTGCAGCAGGTCGGGCTCGGCTACATCCATGTCGGCCAGCCGGCGACGACCCTGTCGGGCGGCGAGGCGCAGCGCGTCAAGCTCGCGAAAGAACTCTCGCGGCGCGCCACCGGGCGTACCCTTTACATTCTCGACGAGCCGACCACCGGCCTGCATTTCGAGGATGTCCGCAAACTGCTCGAGGTCCTTCACGCGCTGGTAGAGACCGGCAACACGGTCGTGGTCATCGAGCACAATCTCGAAGTCATCAAAACCGCCGATTGGGTCATCGACCTCGGCGCCGAAGGCGGCGACGCCGGCGGCCACATCGTCGCGTCCGGCACCCCCGAGGACATCGCCGCCAGCGCTCAAAGCTACACCGGC
>DATKHX010000586.1:0-3075 GCA_035510075.1 Allostellaceae bacterium | reverse complement strand
GCAGGCTCGCGACGCCGATCTGGCGGCCGAGCACGGCGAGCTGCTCCTGCGCTGCCGGCCGCTGCACGTCGAGCGAGGCGAGCAGCACCTTTTTGCGCTCGCGCTGCTTCAAGCGGTTGGCGATCTTTGCAGCAGTTGTGGTTTTGCCGGAGCCCTGGAGGCCGACCAGCATGATTCCGACCGGCGCCGGCGCGTTCAAATCGAGCCCGTCGGGCCGGGAAGCGTCCGACCCACCGCCCAGCACCTCGACCAGATGGTCGTGGACGATCTTGACCACCATCTGCGCCGGCGTCACCGAGCGCAGCACCTCTTGCCCCAGCGCCTTTTGGCGCACCGCCGCAACGAAATCGCGAACCACCGGCAAGGCGACATCGGCTTCGAGCAGCGCGACACGGATCTCGCGCATGGCGGCGCCGACATCGGCTTCGCTCAGCGCGCCGTGGCGGCGCAACCGGTCGAAGACGTCGCCGAGGCGATCGGTCAGGTTGTCGAACATGCAACATCCCGCAACGTGGCTTAGAGGCAAAAAAGCGCCAGTGCGCGACACTCGCGGACTGGCGGCCCTGGCTGTCACCCGGGGTTCGATCGCTCTCGAGAGCGATGCCGAAAGCTAGTCCCGGTCCGAGCTTCTGTCAATTGCGTGACGGCTGCCAATTGCGTGAGGGCTGGCCGCGTGGTCGGCGATTTGTCGGGCTTGACGGCGACCGGCGCGCCTGCCCAGCCGTGGAAGCCGACGTCCCAGGCCGACTTCACCGACCGACTTCACAGAATGATGGGCGTCGCTTTCGGTTTCTCTCTATGCGCGAATTGCGCTCGTCGTTTACCCTAGACAAATCTACGGCAACCGTAATATTTTGCGGATAATTGGCGGCGGCGAGGCGCGCAGCATCGTCGACCGCAGAGGACCTAGCACCGACCGGCGGTTGGAAGCACGGTCGTCGAATTGGGACGTTTCTTTGATGCCCGCGGGTCGGGTCCGGTGTGGGAGCTGTGCACGGCGGGCGGTGATGGGAGGGAGCTGTCGTGGAGGCGATCGTCCTGCCCGACCACGCGGTTGCGGACAGCCGCACACTGCGCATCCTGATCGTGTGGGGTGTGCGTTACACCCGCGAGAGCATCGTCCAGCTTCTCGAATCCGATCCCTTGGTGACGGTCGCCGGGCAATGCGCCAACCTCTCCGAGGCAATGGCACTCAGCCCCGCCTTGCGGGCCGACATCGTCTTGCTGGACGCGCGGATTTCCGAGGGTCCGGCCGCCGTCAGGCGCGCTCTCGACATCGTTCCCGTCATGCGCATCATCGCGTGCTCGGTTCGAGAGACCGAGGACGAGATCATCGCCTGGGCGGAGGCAGGTGTGATCGGCTACATACCGAGAACCGCTGCCCTCGCCGATTTCGTGCGCCTGATCATCGACATCCACAGCGGCGAGCAGGTCTCCTCGGGGCGCATCGTCACCGGCTTGCTGCGCCGCATCGCGCTGTCGGCGAGACGGCGCCCCAATCGCGACGCGGCGCTGCCGCTGCCCGCCTTGACCAAACGCGAGCGGCAGGCCGCCGAATTGATCCGAAGCGGGCTCAGCGACAAGGAGATCGCGCGGCAGTTGAACATCAGCCTGGCGACGACCAAGTCGCATGTCCACAATCTGCTAGGAAAGCTCAACGTTCAGCGCCGCAGCCAGGTGGCCGAGTGGCTGAGGGAATACGAGCACCGCCCGGGCGAACCCTTCGCACGCCCGGCGGTGTTGTTGGAACAAAACGGCGCCGGAAGCCCCTGAACGAAATTGCCGACGGCTCGCCGCCGCCGTCGCGACCATCGAGCGCGTGTCGGCGCAAGGCCTCGCGACCGTCAAATCCCACTGCGGCCGCCGGCGATCTCGGCCTGCGCCGCCTTCGGGGGGATCACCCAGGCATAAAATGCGTCGCGCTCGATATTCTTGGCCGCGGTGTTGTCGCTCCCCCAGCTCACCGAAGAGACGATCTTCACATAAACCTGCTGGCCGGGGACGAGCTCGACGTTTGCGTCCTGGTTGGAATTCGGGACGAAGCTCGCGGGCGCAATGTGGTAACGCCCGGGCGGAACGTCGCGGTAGAACGCGCTGCCGTTGGCAACAGACCCGAAATAACCGCCGTTCACGTCGATGTTTGCAAGGTTGAGGCTCTCGGAGGGCTCCCAGATGCGGTAGAACCAAATCCGAGCCTGACCCGGCGAGACCGGGAGCCCTGCCGCCGGCGGCGGCGCGGCGCAGCCCGAGGCGATCAGCATCAGGGCACCCGCCAACTCGACCCGCCGCCGCCACCGTGAAGGGGGAACCGTCGCCATCCGCCTTCTCCGCCGTGTGGCCGCACCGCCGGGCGCGGTCTGCATGCCCGCTCGGGTAATTTTGCGCATGCGTGGATATGTACTGCCGGGTTGCGCTATCAAGGGCTGATGAACCGAAGGCAACGGCGCGCGCAGGGCCGGCCGGGCGGCCAGGGTAAAACCGCACCCGGCCCGCCGACGCCGGTCGCCGGCTGGCTCGGCGCTGCCCTCGCTCATCAGCGCGCCGGTCGCCCGGCCGAGGCGGAACGGATTTGCCGGCACATCCTGTCCGTCGAGCCCGGTCATGCGCAAACCCTGCATCTGCTCGGCCTCGTCGAACATCAGCGGGGCCGCTCCGACGACGCGATCGAGCACATCCGCGCGGCGATCGCGCGCGACGGCCGAGACCCGGCGTTTCACCACAACCTCGGCAACATCCTGAGAGGCCGCGATCGGCCCGCCGAAGCGACGCGGTGCTACGAGCGGGCGCTGGCGATCGCCCCCGGCTCGGTCGACACGCTCTACAACCTCGGCAACACCTGCCACGAGCTCGGCCAGCTGGAGCGGGCGATAGCCTGTTTCGAACGCGCGTTGCGGCTCCGGCCGGATGCGATCGAGCTGCACAACAATCTCGGCACGGCGCTGCAGGATTTCGGCCGGCTCGACGAGGCGATCGCGTGCTACCGCAGGGCGCTGGCGCTGCGGCCGGGCGCGGTCGAGACCCTCGACAACCTCGGCGGCGCGTTGCGGGCGCAAGGCCAGCTGGAGGCGGCGCGGG
>DATKHX010000585.1:0-4533 GCA_035510075.1 Allostellaceae bacterium | reverse complement strand
CGCAGCGCCAGGTTCCACATCAACAAGACCAACGCGACATTCGACAGCATGGCGGTCGACAGCGGCAGCCTTTCTGCGGGCGCATGGGTCTGCGGCATGCCAGTCTTTTCCTCGGCCAATTCGATCTCGGGCCCGGTGAAGCCGATCAGCGCGAACAGCTACAGCTCAGCTGGCGCAAGAATTGCGCCACTATGCTATCCAGCTGTGATTGCCCGCTTTTTTATCATGTTTTCCCAATGGTTGTAAAAGTTTCCGCCGCCGCGATCCTCGGGCGAGGAATTTCATGGCTAAATTTTGGCTGTCGAAATGGCGGGCTTGCCAAGGGCGGCGAACAGCGAGGCTTCGAGGATCGCCATGTCTGCCGGTGCGAGGCGGCAGCCGGTCGGAGGCGCATCGAACCGGGAGGGACCACGCCGGCCCTCCCGGTCGCGACTAAAGTCAGGCTGCGGCGAAGCCCGCCGGCGCCGGCTCGTCCTTGTCGAAGTCGAATTCGACCTTGGCGCCGTGCGGATCGTGGAAGAACAGCTGCCAGATGCCGCCGCCGGGCAGCCGGCGCAGCTCGTATTCGATGCCTTCGCGCTTCAGGGTCTCGATTGTGGCCGGCAGATCCTGGGCACTGAACGCCATATGGTCGAGCACGCCCGCCCGCTCTTTCGGCAGGGGGTTTTGCTGGATCACGTGCAGGATCGCGCGATCTTCGCCCTCGGCGTAAAGCCACCATCCCGGAAACTGAAAGGGCGGCCGCCAACCGACCTTGAAACCGAACAGGTCGCAATAGAAACGGCGGGTGGCTTCGAGGTCGTCGCTGAGGACCGTAAAGTGATTCATTGCCGCGACGCTCATGCGGAGGCTCCTTGGCGGTTGCAGACGGTCCCGCACGGGTAATGCCCGCCGAGCCCGGGCAAAGATTTGGCCGATGGATCGGTTTTCGTCAACGATGGCTGCAGCGTTGTCGCCGCGCCACCGCAGGTATTTCAGCGGCCCCGCCGTCAGCCGATCCGCAGCGAGGCCGGTGTCGGCATGGTGGGCGCGACTGGGATTGAACCAGTGACCCCTACGATGTCAACGTAGTGCTCTCCCGCTGAGCTACGCGCCCTAACCCGCCGACGGGACGGGGCGAGGTGATAGCGAAAATGCCGGCGTGGGGCAAGCGCGGCCGAGAACCGAAATCGAGGAGACGCCTATGACGGACGCACGAGGCGGCGCAATTGTCGTCGAACCCGATCTCTTGGTGAGGGCGCGCGACGGCGTCGGGCTGGCGACCGATGTCTACCGCCCGGCGCATGGCGGCCCGTTTCCGGTGTTGCTCGAGCGCACCCCGTACGACAAGTCGGCGCCGAGCCGCGCGGAGCGCACCGCGGCGGTGCCAACGCCGCGCTCACGGGCCGAGGTCGCGGCCTATTTCTTGCGCCACGGCTACACCGTCGTCTACCAGGACTGCCGCGGCCGTTACAAATCGGGCGGGCGTTTTACGAAATATCTGAGCGAGGCCGAGGACGGCTACGACACGCTCGCTTGGCTCGTGCGCCAACCCTGGTGCAACGGCCGGGTCGGCACCTTTGGCCTGTCCTACGCGGCGCATACCCAGGCGGCGCTCGGCTGTCTCGACCCGCCGGGATTGGCGGCGCAATATCTCGACTGCGGCGGGTTCTCGAACGCCTACCGCAGCGGCATCCGCCACGATGGCGCCTTCGATCTGAAGCAGGCGACCTGGGCCTACAACAACGCGCTCGCCGATGCGAAGGACCCGGTCATAAAGGCAGCGCTCGAGGGGCAGGACATCAAGGCGTGGCTCGGCCGCCTGCCGTGGCGCAAGGGCGATTCGCCGCTCAGCGCAGCACCCGACTACGAAGACTACCTGTTCGAACAGTGGGGGCACGGGAATTTCGACGAATTCTGGAAACAGCCCGGGATCTATGCCGAAGGCTACTGGGAGAAATACGCCGACGTGCCGGTCACGCACCTCTCCGGCTGGTACGACCCCTATGCCCGCACCGCGGTCGAGAATTATGCCGGGTTGTCGAAGCGCGGTCGGGCGCCCAATCGGTTGATCCTCGGACCGTGGACGCATGGCGACCGGTCGTTGACCTATGCCGGCGATGTCGACTTCGGTGCCGCGGCGGCGGTCGACGGCAACCTCGCCGAGGATTTCTTCGGCTTGCGACGCGCCTGGTTCGACCGCTGGGTCAAGGGCGTCGACAACGGCGTCGAGGCAGAGCCGCCGGTGCAGGTGTTCGTGATGGGGGGCGGATCGGGCCGGCGCAACGCCGCGGGCCGGCTCGATCACGGCGGCCGCTGGCGCAGTGCCGCGGCTTGGCCGTTGCCGCAGACGCAGTGGACGCCGTTCTACCTGCATCCCGACCGCAGCCTGCGCCCGGCAAAGCCGGAAGCCTCGCCGCCGCTCGCTTTCCGCTTCGACCCGCACCGCCCGGTGCCGACGGTCGGCGGCGCCTTGAGCTCGGGCGAGCCCGTCATGCGCGGCGGCGCCTTCGACCAGCGCGAGGTGCCGCACGTCTTCGGCGCGCGAGAACCCTATCGGCCGCTCTGCCAACGCCCGGACGTGCTGTCGTTCGCCACCCCGC
Source organism: Allostellaceae bacterium (assembly GCA_035510075.1). Lineage (GTDB taxonomy): Bacteria > Pseudomonadota > Alphaproteobacteria > ATCC43930 > CGMCC-115725 > AP-15. The sequence continues at coordinate 1,951 of DATKHX010000585.1, read as the reverse complement.
CGCTCGACCGGGAAATCGAGATCGTCGGGCCGGTGACGGTCCGGCTGTGGGTCGCCTCGGACGGGCCCGACACCGATTTCACGGCAAAGCTCGTCGACGTCCATCCGCCCAGCGCCGATTACCCCGACGGGTTCGCGATGAACCTGACCGAAGGCTTATTGCGCCTACGCTATCGCGACAGTTGGGAACAACCGACGCTGATGACGCCGGGCGAGGTTTATGCGGTTACAATCGAGCTGTTTCCGATCGGCAATCTGTTCATGCCGGGCCACCGGCTGAGGCTCGACATCTCCAGCAGCAACTTCCCGCATTTCGACGTGAACCCGAACTCCGGTGAGCCCGAAGGCTCGATGGAGCATCCCCGGATCGCCGAAAACCGCGTCTTTGTCGACCGCGAGCGGCCCTCGCACATCGTCTTGTCGATCATTCCCTAGCCGGCCCTGAGCGGGCGTTCCCGCTCGCTCGCGTTGCGGCGGTGCGCCGCGGCCGATAATCTTGCTCGGAAGCCGGGGCGAGGTGGGGGTCATGAACGCGCGCATATTGCTGCTGGCGGCGGTTGTCGCATCCGGCGCGGGCTGGACGGGGGCACGGGCCGCCGGCTCCCAGAACCCGAGGAACGATCGTCTGATGGCGGCTTCCGAAGCGCAGCGAGCGCAGGCGCTCGGCAACAGCTTCCACCGCGGATGCGTCGGGGTCGAGGCTTTCGCGATGGGCGTTACGACCAGCGGCCGCGCCAAGGGCTATGCCTATTGGAGCGTACGCTGCAAGAACGGCAAGAGCTACGTCGTGCAAATCCCGCCCAACGTCAAAAGTCCGGTGATTGTCGTGGACTGCAGGGCGCTGGAAGGCACCGGCCATGAATGCTTCAAAAAGTTTTGAACGCCGCCGCACCGGGGCTCACCAATGCATCGGCTGCCGGCAGACCGAATACCACAGCCCCAGATTCTTGTCCTTCCACTGCGGGTCGGCGCAGTTCTTTTCGACCATCGTCGCGGATTCGGTGGCGCTCGCCGGCGCTACCGGGGTCGAATCGGAACACGCGGCCAGCGCCATCGCGAGCAAGACCAAGACGCCCAATCTCATCGCCGCGTCTCCTTGCGCCGGGAGCAGACCGCGACGGCTGTCGGCTGCCGCCAGCAATTCTCGCGGCCCAACTTTGGCGATTGCAAGGCAATGCTGCGGCGGCGTGGAACGATGCAGCCGAGGCCGCGCCGGAGCTGCCTCGGGCCTGGGCGAGCGCTGCCGCCCGAGCTACAAGCTTTCGACGATGACTGATCGGGTTCGGACAACGCCGCGACGGCGGAGTAGGGGGCAATGAAAAACGACGACAGGCCAAGGAATTACCGCAAGGACACCTTGCTGACCCATCTCGGGCGCCACCCCGAAGCGCATCACGGGGCGGTCAACCCGCCCGTCTATCACGCCTCGACGATTCTGTCGGCGAACATGGCGGAATGGGAAGCCAAGCGCGCGCCCGGCAGGCGTTTCGACGTGATCCGCTACGGCCTGCTCGGAACCCCGACGACGTTTGCCCTCGAAGAGGCCGTGGCGGCGATCGAAGGCGGCTTTCGCGCGATGCTTATGTCCTCGGGGCTCGCCGCGGTCACGGCACCGCTGCAGGCGTGCCTCAAAAACGGCGACCATGTGCTGATGGTCGACTCGGTCTACGGGCCCGCGCGCAATTTCTGCGACAAGGTGCTGACCCGCTGCGGCGTCGAGACGACCTATTACGACCCGCTGGTCGGCGAGCGCATCACCAGGCTGATGCGCCCCAATACCAAGGTCGTCTACGTCGAATCGCCGGGCTCATTGACTTTCGAGGTGCAGGATGTGCCGGCGATCGCGGCCGCCGCGCATGCCGGCGGGGCCAAGGTGCTGATGGACAACACCTGGGCTTCGCCGTGGCTGTTCCCGTCGTTCGTGCATGGGGTCGACGTATCGATCCACGCCG
>DATKHX010000584.1:0-6516 GCA_035510075.1 Allostellaceae bacterium | reverse complement strand
GCGATCCGCGCTATGACACACCCGCGGCGCGACTCGAACGCGAGGCCGAGGTCAACGAGATGGTCTCCGATTGGACGCGCCAACGCACCAAGGAAGAAGCGACGGCGCTGATCTCGGGCGCCGGGGTGCCAGCGGGTGCGGTGTTCGACTCGATGGAGCTGACCAACGAGCCGAGCTTCTGGCAGCGCGGCATCCTGCAGACGATGCACCATGGCGACTGGCAGATGCCGATGACGACCTGGCCGGTGCGCTTCGACGGCGCTCCGGCTCCGCTCAAGCCGGCGCCATTGCTCGGCGAGCACACCGCCGAGGCGCTCGACGAGTGGCTCGGTCTGAGCCCGGACGAGGTCGAAAGGCTGCGCGGCGACGGCGTCGTCTGAACCGGCTCAGAAAACGACGGCCACCGGCGACAGGGCGGACGGGATATCGGCTCGACCCTGTCCGCCGCGGTCGACCGCGCTCTCGTCGATGCGGCCGCTGAAACGACCGGCGAAGGCATCGGCCTCGCCCGGCACTTTGAAATCGACCCGCACGAGAACACCTGCCTCGCCGTCGCGGCAGCAGAAGCTCGACGGTTCAAAACCGCGCTCGTCCAGCCACATCCGCATCTCAGCCATCGCCCCTGACAGCTCATTCGATCGCAGGTTCATCTCGACGGTGCGCATGTTTCGATCTCGGTTGCCTCTCCCGGACTGTAATATAGAGGACGGTTCATTCGGGGTTCCCGGTTGGGGTTAACGCTCACGATTTTGCCACGTCCGCCGAGCGCGATTTCCGGCCATCCGGGGATGTCGACCGCATGACCCAATTCCTCGACAACCCCGACGATGCGCTCGCAGCGCTTGCTCGCGGCGAGTCGCTACCGGCCCGCTGGTACACCGATCCTGCAATCGCCGAGCAGGAGACCGCGCGGATTTTCCGCAAGGCGTGGAATTACGTTGGACCCCTCGGCGAGCTGAAAAACATCGGCGATTACCTCACCGGCTATGCCGGCGGCGTCCCGGTGGTCGTCGTTCGCAACGAAAACGGGCTGGCCGGCTTTGTCAATGTTTGCCGGCACCGTCGCCATGAGGTCATGAAGGGCCGCGGCAACGCCAGGTTGATGCAGTGCGGCTATCACGCCTGGACCTACGATTTGGCGGGGCGGCTGCAGGCAGCACCGCGTTCGGCCGGCGAATCCGGCTTGCGGCTCGACGATTTCCCGCTGCTGCCGATCAGGGCCGAGGCGATCGGCCCGTTCGTGTTCGTCAATCTCGATCCCGACTCCGGCTCGCTGCACTCCTGTTTCGCGCCATTGCTCGATATCATCGCAAAGGGCGGCATCGAGCTTGCCACGCTCGAGCTTTACGCGCGCGAGGAATGGCGGTCGCAGGCGAACTGGAAGGCGATGCTGGAAAACTTTCTCGAATGTTACCACTGCCCGATTGCGCATCCGGGGTTCAGCGCGGCGATCGACGTGCGGCCGGCCAACTATCATCTCGCCGCGCATGGCTGGTTTTCGAGCCAGATCGGCGAGGTGCGCCCGGCGGCACTCGCCGGGCGCAGCCGGGTCGGGCTCTACGACGTGCGCGGTGCCGTGACGCAGTCGCAATACCACCTCTTGTGGCCGAACACGACGATATCGATCAACCCCGGCTTTCCCAACCTGTCGATCGACGTCTGGGTCCCCGACGGGCCAAACGCGACCATGGGGTTCTCCGAACAATATTTCGCGCCTAATGTCAGCGAAGAATTCGCTCGCGACCTGATCGCCTTCAACAAGCAGGTCGGCGCCGAAGACGACGCTTTAACCAATTCGGTGCAGCGCGGGCTGTTGGGCGGGCTGCCCGAATGCGGCCGATTCCTGACCAGCAGCGAGCAACTCGTCATTCATTTCCAGAAACTGGTCGCCACGGCCCTGACCAGCGCGCCGGCGTGGCAGGCGAACCTCGCTCTCAGCGAGGACGGGGCAGGGTCGGTTGGCGTCGATAGTGGTAACGGTAGAGCTCCTTGAACCCGAGCGCGGCATAAAGCGCCAGGGCGGGAGCATTTGCCGCTTCGACCTCGAGGCACGCACCTGACGCACCTTGCTCGACGGCCCAGGCGGCGAGGCTCGCGATGATGCGGCGGGCATGGCCCTGGCGCAGCCGCCGCGGATCGGTCACCACCGACTCGTAGCAGAGCACCCCGTCATGGATCGCGCCAAAGGCGAGCGCCGCAACCCCGACACCATCGATCAGCGCCGCAAACGCGGCCGGGATTGCCAGCGCGCCGACGATTCGGCGGTAGAGCATCGCCTGCTTTTTTGTCTGCCGCTGCAACGCCGCCATTGCCGCAAGCCAGTCCGCAGCCGGTTGCCGCAGCAGCCGCACCGCGGGATCGCGCGCCGTCGGCAAGGCGCCGAGCTCGGCATAGAGGACCAAGGACCCGCCCTCGCCGCCGTAGCCGCGAGCCGCCAGTTCTTCGTCGATCGACGGCCCGATTAGGGTCGGCAGGCGAAAGATCGCGGGCTGGCGGTGATGGCGGTAGAGCGCCTGGCAACCGGCAATCAGCGCGTCGGGGTCGGTGGAGCCGATCCCCAGCGGGTTGGCGGAATTGGCGCGCCGCGTCAGCCCGCCGCTGAACCGCAGTATCCAGCCGCCGAAGAGCGCCTGCCGCAGCGCCGGCCAGGCGTTGAGGCAGGCTTCCTCGACGCGCCAGGCCAAAGCCCTGCATTCCATCGGCCTGCCCAGTTTGGCGGCGGCGGGCATCACCGCCGGGCGATGCATTCCGAAGTTGACATCATTGACTTCAGCGGGTGCCGCCGTCTACTTTCGTGTAAATCGAACAGATCCCAGAAAACGTGCGTGCAATGCGTCAAAGGGAAGGAAATGGTCGTGGCCCGCTTCACTCGTCGCTCTGTGCTCCGCGGTTCCATGGGTTTCGTTGCGGCGGCGAGCCTCGCCCGCCCGTACGTCGCCAACGCCATGGCGAAGACCGCGACCGTTTGGTGGACCCAGGGCTTCGCGCAAGAAGAAGACATCGCATTCCGCAAGGTCGTCGCCAATTATGAAAAGGCGAGCGGCAACACAATCGACTATACGATCATCCCTTATGCGCCGCTGCGTCAAAAAATCATCTCGGCGGTGACGAGCGGGGTCGTTCCGGATCTGTATCAGAACACCCCGCCGGAGCTGATCGCTCTGCAGGCCTGGGCCGACAAGCTGGTCGATGTGTCCGATGTCGTCGAGACGCAAAAGGAGGAATACACCGAAACCGCGCTGCTCTTCGCAAACTGTTACAACAGCGTCGAGAAAAAGCGCAGTTATTACGGTGTGCCTTATACGACCGATTCCTTCATAAACCATATCTGGGAACCACTTGTCGAAAAAGCGGGCTACAAGATGACGGACATCCCAAAAACCTGGGATGCCTTTTACGATTTTTTCAAAGGCGTACAAAAAAAGCTACGCGACCAGGGCATGCGCCATGTCTACGGTCTTGGCTTCCAATTGACCGCCAACGGCGGCGATCCCAACAATTTCTTCAATTATTTTCTGATCGCCTATGGCGGCCAGAACATCGTCACCAAGGACGGCAAATTGCACCTCGACGACCCGCAGGTGCGCCAGGCGGCGATCAAGGCGCTGACCTATCCGACGACCGCGTACAAGGAGGGCTTTGTCCCGTCGGGGGCGGTCAACTGGAACGACGCCGACGACAACAATGCCTTTCATTCCAAAGAGATAGTCATGGATCTCGATGGCTCGCTGTCGACCGAGGTCGCCATCATCGCAAACCAGCAGGACTACAGCGACATCGTGACGATGCCGCTGGCCCAAAGCAACGACGGCAAGCCGGTGCCGGCCCTAACCCAAAACCTCTGCGGTCTGATCCCAAAAGGCGCAAAAAATATCGACGTGGCAAAGGATTTCCTAAAATTCTTGATCCAGCCGAAGGTACTCGACGATTACCTGAGGACCGGGCTCGGGCGTAGGGTGCCCCCGATGCCGTCGATCGCCAAGAATAATCCGTGGTGGCTCGACCCGAAAGACCCGCATCGGGTCGCCTATACCACTCAGCTGTTGTTGAGGCCTACGGTGCCGGATTTCTTTTCGTTCAACCCCGGCTATGCGCGGGTCGAGAACGAGCATGTCTGGCAGGCGGCCTGGGCCGATATCATCCGCAACGGGATCGCGCCGGACGCGGCGGCGGACAAGGCGTTCAAGCGGATAACGCAAATCTTCGCCGAGTACCCGATCGGGCAGAGTTGACCCCTCCGCTCCGTTCGGAGAGCGCTGCTTCGACCAATCAGGCGCCCGCGCGGACCGACACCGCCGGCCTTCGGTAGAGCCGCGGTTGCGGAGCGGGCGACCGCCGGCCGCATATGGTTTAGCCCGGCTTTCGAAGCGGCGGTTTGCCGGCGCAGAACAGAAGTCGGGCCCTTGGACGCAAAATTCGCGGCGCTGGCGATAGGCTTTGAACCGGCGGCGCGAAGGTCCTAGGTTAGCTGGGCTAACGTGATAAGCAAAGGCACCCCCCAAGGGCGCTGTGCGAGCAGGAAGGATGACGAACATGATCGATCCGAGCAGGCGTTCGGTGTTGCGTGGCTCGCTCGCCGTTGCCGCGAGCGCGGGCTTGGCGCGGCCCTATATCGCCAACGCCGCGGCGACGACCGCAACGGCATGGTGGACCCAGGGGTTCGCGCCGGAGGAGGACGTCGCGTTCCGCAAGATGGTCGCCGATTACGAGAAGGCCAGCGGCAATACCATCGACTACAGCATCGTGCCGTTCGCGCCGCTGCGCCAGAAGGAGATCTCGGCGATCACCAGCGGTGCGGTGCCGGACATCATGGAGTTTGCCGACTTCGAGTTCATGCCGCTGAACGCCTGGCAGGACAAGCTGGTCGATGTGAGCGATATTGTCGAGACCCAAAAATCGCAATACATCGACACCGCGCTTCACGCCAGCTACTGCTACAACAACGCAGCCAAGAAGCGCAGCTATTATGGCGTCCCGATGAAGGCCGCCGCGGTTCCGTTCCGTTATTGGCGTTCTCTGATCGAGAAAGCCGGCTACAAAGACTCCGACGTGCCGAAAACCTGGGATGCCTTCCTCGACTTTTTCAAGCCGGTGCAGGACAAATTGCGCGCGCAGGGCATGCGCAATATTTACGCCTATGGATACCAGCTGACCGCGACCGGGGTCGATCCCAACATCACCTTCGAAGGCTACATGATCGCTTATGGCGGCGGCGGCCTCGTCACCCCCGACGGCAAGCTCCACACCGACGATCCGCAGGTCAAGGAGGCGGCGGTCAAGGCGCTTACCAAGCTGACGACCCCGTACAAGGAAGGCTATGTGCCGCCGGGGGTCACCAGCTGGAACGACGCCGACGACAACAACGCGTTCCATTCCAAGCTGATCGTGATGGATTTCGACGGCTCGCTGTCGACCGAGGTCGCCCTCTACCATGACAAGGAGCAGTACAACGACATCGTGACCTACGGCATGCCGCTGTCCAATGACGGCAAAAAGTTGGAGAGCCCCTTGCCGATTTTCGGCGCCGTGATCCCCAAGGGCGGAAAGAACCCTGCCCTGGCTCAGGAGTTCCTAAAGTACGCGATCGAGCCAAAGGTGCTGAACGAATATTTGAAGGGCGGGCTTGGCCGGTGGGCCATACCGATGCCGGCGATGGCGAAGAGCGACCCGTTCTGGCTCGACCCGAAAGACCCGCACCGCGTGACTTATATCCGGGAGACGCTGTTCAGCCCGACCCTGCCTCTCTACGAGGCGTTCAATCCGGCTGCCGCCGAGGTCAACACGCAACAGGTCTTCCCGCTCGCCGAGTTCGACGTGATGAAAAACGGGATGGCGCCGGAAGCGGCGATCGACAAGGCGTTCAAGCACCTCGAGGCGATTTTCGCGAAATATCCGATCCAGCAAGCCTGAGCGACAGCTGCAACGTTGGGCGCTCTGCCGCGGCCGAGCGCCGGGCCGCCCGAATCGCGGGCGAACGGATGAGGAGGCGGACATGAAATGGTTGACGAGGCGCTCGCTGCTGCGAGGGTCCGCGGCTCTGATTGCCGGAAGCGCGGTCGCGCGGCCTTATATCGCCAACGCTGCGGCAACGACCGCGAGCGCTTGGTGGGCGCAAGGGTTTGCGCAAGAGGAAGACGTGGCGCTGCGCAAGATCGTCGCCGACTACGAAAAGGCGAGCGGCAACACGATCGATCTCAGCATCGTCCCGTTCGCGCCGCTGCGCCAGAAAATCATCTCGGCGATGACGAGCGGTACGGTGCCGGATGTGATCGACGCCAACCCGCTCGAGGTCGTGCCGGAGGAGGCGTGGAACGGCCGCCTCGTCGATGTCAGCGATGTCGTCGAGACCCAGAAGGCGCATTACCTGCCCAACGCCCTCCTCTCCGCCCGCTGCTACGACAATGTCAAGAAGGAGCGGAGCTATTACGGCATTCCGTATAAAGGCTCGGTCCGGCCGTTTCATTACTGGCGGGATCTGGTCGAAAAGGCGGGCTTTAAGGAAGCCGACATCCCCAA
>DATKHX010000583.1:0-2272 GCA_035510075.1 Allostellaceae bacterium | reverse complement strand
GGCGCCCAAACGGATTCGAAACCGCGCTGTTCCAATGCCCGGCCGAGATCCGCCGGGCTCATCGAATAGTCGGTAAAGAACATCGCCGCGCCGAAATCCATCGTTCCCCCCGACCCGGCGCCGGCGCGCGCGGTGCCGCCTTTAGGCGAGGCGCACTCTGACGGCTTCCGGCCCCTTGCGGCCTTCGGCGATGTCGATCAGCACCCGCTGGCCCTCGTTCAGCGTCTGGATCCCCGAGCGTTCGAGCACCGAGGCGTGGACAAAGGCGTCCTTGCCGCCGCCCTCGCGCACGATGAAGCCAAAGCCCTTTTGGGCGTTGAACCACTTCACCGTGCCGGTTTCCTCGACCGACGCCGTCTCGAAAGACGGCCGCGGGGCGCCGGGGAAGGCCGAGCGCCGCGCCGAGGGCGGTGTCGCCGTGCTGCTGTCGACGCTGATAACTTCGGTGACCTGGGGCCCCTTCTGGCCGGGCGCCACCCGGATCTCGAGGGTTTCGCCGGGCTGCACGGCGGTGATGCCGTTGCGCTCGAGCACGCTGGCGTGCAGGAACGCGTCGCCCGTGCCGTCGGAGAGCTCGACAAACCCGAAGCCCCGTTCGGGTTTGAACCATTTCACAACGGCGCGGACCGGCGGGCCAGAGGGTGCGTCGAACCGTGGCGGTGGGGTAAAGCGAGGCGCGCCCCCGAATTCGCGCAAATGCGGATCGTAACCGTCATCGTCAAAGTCGCGGCGGCGCGGCTGACGGAAATTCCTGTCTCTGATCAAGTCGGTTTCCTGTCGAGTCGGTTCGCGGCCCCGTCGAGACCGCGGAGCCTGATTGTTCCAAAAAATCGCCGCGGACGCGAGTGCTTAATTTGCGTCGACGGGCGACTCTCGCCGCAATTGCGCGAGCCGCGCATCGAGGGCGGTTTCGGGGGCAAATGCAGCGAATTGGCCGCCCTGCATTTTGTGTCGGCGCGCCGAAAATTTCCCGGGCATCGCGACCTGGAGATTTCGTGATCGTCGTTAACGCGGATTACCGGCAATGGTTGACTCGGCCGCGACAAGCCTGCCGCAGAAGGAGCCCAAACCCAAAGTGTGGTCGCGCTCGACTTCGGTCGTGGGCGGCAAACGATGAAACTCGAAATGAAATCATAGCGCAAATGTGGGAACCAAGCTATATCGCAGGTGTTGAGGCTTCGCGCCCACGCTCAGGCCGGCATTAACAAACAGGAGGGTATGTCTAATGCACAGAAGACTAGTGGTTGCGGTCAGCGTCCTCACTCTAATGCTGAGCGCCCTTGTCCTGACGACACCGGCGCGCGCGCAGGGTGCCAGGGTCGGCGTGCTCAACTGCAACGTCTCCAGCGGATTTGGGTTCATCATTGGGTCTTCGCGATCGATAAACTGCACCTTTTCGGGCGCGGGCGGCCATTTGGAGCACTACGTCGGCTCGATCAACAGGTTCGGCGTCGATATCGGCTACATAAGGGGCGGAGTCCTGATTTGGTCGGTGTTGGCGCCGACCGCGGTGCCGGCACCGTGCGCGCTGGCCGGCAATTTTGGGGGGGCCACCGCGCAAGCCACGGTCGGGGTCGGAGTCGGAGCGAATGTTCTGGTCGGCGGTAGCGCCAACTCGATTTCGCTGCAGCCGCTCAGCATCGAGGGCACAACCGGTCTCAATGTCGCCGCCGGGATCGGCTCGATGACGCTGCAGTGCGCCCCGCCGACCTGATCCGAGATCCATAGCGAGATCCGGGGTAAGATAGCGCGTGCACGCCTACCGGCGAGAGCCCCGGGCGTGCGCCGCGCTCCCCGGATGGGACGATGGTCCTTGCCGCGGCGGGCGCCGGATTCACTGGCACCCACCCGCCGGCGGGTTCACGTCGCAGTGCAGGTCGCACATCGCCTTCGGCGCGCACCGCCAGGCGATCGGGTGGCTGCTGCTTGGGAAAAAGCAGATGCCGTAGCATTCGGTCTCGGCACCGAGCGGCCGGCTGAGCCGGCTCACGACGCCAAGCGCCTGATCGTATTTCTGAATGTGCGAGTCGACCCGGCCGACATCACGCTGCTCGCCGCTGACCTGTCCGCCCGATTGGCCGCCCGATTGGCCGAAAGCGGGGCAGCCGCCGACGAGACCGCCCGCCATCACCCCAAAACAAATGAGTAGAAATCGCATCGCGTTTCCCAGCCGGGGTCCGACTTAGCGCATCGACCCAGGATATCGAGAGCGCCATTCACCGACAATGCCGTTGTTCTGCGTGTGCAATTCAGCCCTGAGCAGAAATCGGGC
>DATKHX010000582.1:0-6361 GCA_035510075.1 Allostellaceae bacterium | reverse complement strand
ACCTTGATTCCGCTGTGGGCGATGTCGCCGGGCAAGGCCGGGACGATCGTCACGGTGACGTTGCTGACCTCGTCGTTTGGCGGCTGGACGGCGGGGGCGCTCGCCGATCGCTTCGGCCGGGTTCGAATCCTGCAATTCGCGGTCCTATGGTATTCGGCTTTCACCTTCCTCTGCGGCTTTGCTCAAAACTTCGAGCAGCTCTTTGTGCTGCGCGCGCTGCACGGCTTTGGCTTCGGCGGCGAATGGGCGGCGGGTGCGGTGCTGATGGGTGAAGTCATCCGCGACAAATACCGCGGCCGCGGCGTCGGCTTTGTGCAGACCGGTGCGGCGATCGGGCCCGGCGCGGCAGCGCTCGTCTATGCCGGTCTCTACGCGCTGCTGCCGGAGGCCGTCGCGTGGCGCGCACTGTTCTTCGTCGGCATCCTGCCGGCGCTGTTCGTCTTCTGGATCCGCCGCCACGTTGACGAGTCGGCGGCATTTCGCGATCAAAGCACCCCGCGCACCGCAGCCGGCGCGACACAGATCTTTTCTGCGTTTCGCGGCCCGTATTTGTGGACCACGGTCAAGGTCTCGCTGATGGTGACCGGCGCGCAGGGCGGGGTCTGGGCGGTGCAATTTTGGATGCCGACCTATTTGCGCACGGTGCGTCACTTGTCCGCCTCGCATGCCGGGCTCTATGTCGCGGTGCAGATGGTGGGCGCGCTGATCGGCTTTTTGCTCGGCGCTTATTTGAGCGACGCCATCGGGCGCAAATGGACCTTTATGATCTCGGCGGTCGCCACCGCGATCATGGTGCTGGTCTACATGTTCGTGCCGGTCGGCGATGTCGGATTGCTGTTTCTCGGCATTCCGCTCAGCACCGCGACCTTGATGAAGTTTTCGCCGATGGGCCCGTTCATGACCGAGCTTTACCCGACCGCGGTGCGCGGCACCGGCCAGGGGTTCTGCTACAACGCCGGGCGGGCGATCGGCTCGTTCTTTCCGACGATGATCGGGTTTGCCACGCAAATCATGGCGCTCGGCACGGCGATCGCGATTTTCTCCACCGCCGCCTCGTTGCTGATGATCGTGATGCTGCTGCTGTTGCCGGAAACCCGCGGCCGCAGCATCGCCAGCCTCGAAAGCGTCCCGGAAGCCGCGCTGGCCGCCGTGAAGCGGTGAGGCGCCCCCTACTCGCCGAGCAGATTGCCGCGCCCGAAGCTAGCCGCAAAACGCGCTTCCGCCCGATTGCATCGGACGCGGTTGCGGTAATAGAGTTAAAAGAAACGCCCGATCGGCCGGCCGCGGCGACGGTCGGCGCCACCCCTCGGGAGGGAGACAGCCATGGTCAAATTGCGCGTCAACGGTCAGGAGCACAGCTTCGACGGTGATCCGTCGATGCCGCTCTTGTGGTTCGTGCGCGACGAGCTCGGCCTCACCGGCACGAAGTTCGGCTGCGGCATGGCGCTGTGCGGCGCCTGCACCGTCCATGTCGACGGCCAGGCCACCCGCGCCTGCATCACTGCGATCAGCGATGTCGAGGGCCGCTCGGTGACAACGATCGAAGGGCTCGACCCCGACGGCAATCATCCGGTGCAGAAGGCATGGCGCGCTTTCAACGTGCCGCAATGCGGCTATTGCCAGTCCGGGCAGATCATGCAGGCAGCCGCCCTGTTGGCGACCAGCAAGAACCCGTCCGAGGACGAGATCGTCGGCACCATGAGCGGCAATATCTGCCGCTGTGGCTGCTATCAGCGCATCACCGCCGCCATCAAGGCGGCAGCGACAGGAGCGTGACATGACCGCCGTTCACGTCGCGATCGAGAATGTCAGCCGCCGCGGCTTTCTGCGCGGCATGCTGGCGACCGGCGGGCTCGTCATCGCCGCCGAGTTCGTGCCGGCGCGCTCAGCCTTCGCCTATGCCACCGGCGCCGGCAAGTTTCCGGGCGGGGTCGTTTCCGACCCGCATGTCTTCGTCTCGATCGACCCGAGCGGCACGGTCACGATCATCGCGCACCGCGCCGAGATGGGAACGGGTTCGCGCACCAGCCTGCCGATGGCGGTCGCCGACGAGCTCGACGCCGACTGGGCGCGAGTAAAGGTCAAGCAAGCCCCGGGCGACGAGAAGAAATACGGCAACCAGAACACCGACGGCTCGCGCAGCCTGCGCCATTTCATTCAGCCGATGCGGCAATGCGGTGCGGCCGCGCGGCGGATGCTGGAAATGGCGGCGGCGACGCAATGGGGCGTGGATGTCGGCGAGGTCCAGGCGCAAAACCACGAGGTGGTCCACAAGCCGACCGGCCGCAAGCTCGGCTACGGCGATCTCGCCGCCGCAGCGGCGGCATTGCCGACGCCGGCGCCCGATCAGATCAAGCTGAAGGACGAAGCCGCCTTTCGCTATCTCGGCAAGGGCAACGTCCCGATCGTCGATCTGTTCGACATCACGACCGGCCGTGCGGTCTACGGCATCGACGCCAAAGCGCCGGGGATGAAATACGCCGTCATCGCCCGACCGCCGGTGCTCGGCGGCAAGCTCGCCTCCTACGATGCGACCGCGGCAATGAAGGTGCCGGGCGTCGAGAAGATCGTGGTCCTCGACGGGACGCCGCCGCCAGCCAAATTCCAGCCCTTGGGCGGGGTCGCGGTGATTGCCGCGAATACCTGGGCGGCGATCAAGGGGCGCGAGGCGCTGGTCGTGCATTGGGCGGACGGCCCGCACGGCGGCTACGATTCGGCCACCTACAAGACCCAGCTCGAAGAAACCGCGGGCAAGCCCGGCAAGGTCGCGCGCAACGACGGCGACGCCGACCAGGCGCTCGCGACCGCGGCGAAAACCGTCTCCGCCCAGTATTACATCCCGCACCTGGCGCATGCGACGATGGAGCCGCTGAGCGCCACGGCGCGCGTCGCCGACGGCAAATGCGAGGTCTGGGCGCCGGTGCAGAGCCCCGGCGAGGTCCAAGACGAGCTGGTGCAGAAATTCGGGCTCAAGCCCGCAGACGTGACCGTCAACGTCACGCTGCTCGGCGGCGGGTTCGGACGCAAGTCGAAATGCGACTTTGTGCTCGAAGCGGCCCTCTTGTCGCGCGCGATGGGCGGCGCTCCGGTCAAGGTCACCTGGACGCGGGACGACGACCTGCACAATGACTACTTCCACGCGGTTTCGGTCGAGCGCATCGATGCCGGGATCGACGGTGACGGGCATGTCGTCGCCTGGCGGCACCGCACCGTGGCGCCGACGATCCGCTCGATCTTTGTCGCCGACCCAAAGCACGAGCAGGTGGGCGAACTGAGCCAGGGCGTCATCGACGTGCCGTTCGCGATCCCCAATTTGCGCTGCGAGGCGGGCGAAGCGGAGGCCCATACCCGGATCGGCTGGTTCCGCTCGGTCTACAACATCCCGCACGGGTTTGCGGTGCAGTCGTTTGTCGCCGAATTGGCGCATGCGCTGGGCCGCGATCCGAAGGACATGTTGCTGGAAATGATCGGGCCGGCGCGCATCTTCGACCCGCGCAAATCGCCGGAGGCCGCCGGCTACACCAATTACGGCGAGCCGTTCGAGACTTTCCCGATCGACACCGGGCGGCTGCGGCGCGTCGTCGAGACGGTTGCCGAACAGGCGGGGTGGGGTAGGCAATTGCCGCCGGGGCATGGCCTCGGCATCGCCGCGCATCGTTGCTTTGTCAGCTACGTCGCGACCGTCGTCGAGGTTGCGGTCGACGGCAAGGGCAAGCTGACGGTGCCGCGCGTCGACACCGCCATCGATTGCGGCTTTGCCGCCAATCCGGAGCGGATCCGGTCGCAGATCGAGGGTGCGGCGGTCATGGGGCTCAGCATCGCCAAATACGGCGAGATCAGCTTTAAGAACGGGCGGGTGCAGCAGAACAATTTCGACGGCTTTCAGGTCGCCCGCATCGACGAATCGCCGGCGATCACCCATGTGCACATCATCCCGGCGGGGATCGAGGTGCCCGCGAGCGGCGTCGGCGAGCCCGGATTGCCGCCTTTTACGCCGGCGCTGTGCAACGCGATCTTCGCCGCCACCGGCAAGCGCATCCGGCGCCTGCCGATCCGCGATCAGCTCGCGAGCTGAGGCGAGACGGTGGGCGGGATCTCTCCCGCCCACTACCGCTCGCCAAGCCGCTCCAATCGGGAGCTTGCTTGACTGGCTTCTGGGCTTGCCGAGGGGGAACGTAGTGGGGGGACATCGCCAATGCCCGTGCGCGGTGCGCGGGATCGGCCGGCGGGCGGCCTTGGGTCTCGGTTTGGGCCTGCTCGCCGCCCCGCGCTTCGCCTTAGCCCAGGACGATCCCAAACGCGAGCGGCCCCGCGAAGGCGACGTGCTGGTAAAGACCGGCGCGCCCGATCCCGTGCCCTTGAAAGCCTCCGACCTGCCGCTCGGCGGCCCGCAGATCCTGGCATGGCCGACGGACGCGGCGGACAAGACGGTGCGGGACGGCACCCGGCTCAACAAGGTTCTGCTGCTGCGGCTCGATCCCGCCGGGTTCGACAGCGCGACGCGGGAGCGCGCGGCCGACGGCGTCGTCGCCTATTCGGCGATCTGCCCGCATGCCGGCTGTGACGTGACCCAATGGGGCGCCGGGGCCCAGCGGCTCGAATGCCCGTGCCATTATTCGCAATACGACCCGAAAGCCGGCGCCGCGGTGGTCGCCGGCCCGTCGCCGCGACCACTACCGGCACTGCCGCTCAAGAGCGTCGACGGGCGTCTCGTCGTCGCCAAGCCCTTTATCGGCCGGGTCGGGTTCCAGCAAATCTGATCGCAATCCTCAAACCAGGGGGGAGAACGCCAATGCTCTCAAAGCACCGTATGCCCGCGACGATCGTTGCCGGCGGGCTGATACTGTTGCTGGCCGGGGCGGCGCTCGGGCAGCAGCCGTCGCCGCCATTGCCGCAACCGACCACCCCGCCACCGGTCCCGCCGATCTTGCAGAGCTACAAGCCGGTCACCGCCGAGCAGCTGAAGCAGCCGGCGGACGGCGATTGGCTGATGTACCGCCGGACCTATGACGGCTGGGGCTACAGCCCGCTCTCACAGATCACGCCGGCCAATGTCGGGCAGCTGAAGCCAGCCTGGACGTTGGAGACCGGCGTTGTCGAAGGCCATGAGGCGCCGCCGATCGTCGACAACGGGGTGATGTTCGTCGCGACGCCCGGCAACCAGGTGCTGGCGATCGACGCCAAGGGCGGCAATATCTTGTGGCGCTACAAGCGGCCGATCCCCGACGACATGCTGCTGCTCCATCCGACGAGCCGCGGGGTCGCTCTCTACGGCGACAAGGTCTATTTCGCGGCGGCGGACGCGGTGCTGGTGGCGCTCGACGCGAAGACCGGCAAGGAGATGTGGAAAGACAAAGTCGAGGATTACACTCACGGCTACTACATGACGTTGTCGCCCCTCGTCGCCGACGGCAAGGTGATGGTCGGCTGCTCGGGTGGCGAGCTCGGGGTCCGCGGATTTGTCGCCGCCTTCGACGCCGAAAGCGGAAAGCCGCTGTGGAAGACTTACACCGTGCCGGAGCCCGGCCAGCCGGGCAGCGACACCTGGCCCAAAGGCGACCAATGGAAGACCGGCGGCGGGTCGGTGTGGATCGAGGGCAATTACGATCCCGCGACCAATCTCGCCTATTGGGGCACCGGTAATGGCGGGCCATGGATGGGCGACCAGCGGCCGGGCGACAATCTCTATACCTCGTCGGTGCTGGCGCTCGACGCCGCGACCGGCGCGATCAAGGGCTATCACCAATACCATCCGAACGATTCGTGGGACTGGGACGAGGTCTCGCCGCCGATCCTCGTCGATTACCGGCATGACGGCAAAACCGTCAAAGGCCTCGTCGACGTGGCCCGCGACGGCTACCTGTGGGTGCTCGCCCGCGACCCCGACGGAACGATCCAGTTCGTGGCTGGCGAGCCGTTTGTGAAGCAGAACGTGTTCCAGAGCCTCGATCCCAAAACCGGGCGGCCCAATGTGGACCCGGTGCGCCAGCCCGGCACCGGCAAAAAGGCCGATTTCTGCCCGTCATTGTGGGGCGGCAAGGACTGGCCGCCGGTCGCCTACAGCCCCAAGACGCGGCTCCTCTACATCCCGGCCAACGAGAATTTGTGCGGCACCTCAATCGGGAGCAAGGTGACCTACACGGCAGGGCAGCGCTACGTCGGGGCCGATACCACGCTCTACATCGCGCCGGGCGCCGACCATATCGGCGAATTGCAGGCCTGGAATCTCGACACCGGCAAGAAGGTGTGGAGTCACCCCTTCGCCAATTCCCAGCTGTGGGGGCCGGTATTGGCGACCGGCGGCGGGCTCGTCTTCATGGGCGGTACCAACGACCGCTATTTCCGCGCCTTCGACGCCTCG
>DATKHX010000581.1:0-9965 GCA_035510075.1 Allostellaceae bacterium | reverse complement strand
GCTCCGCACCGCGATCCGCCCCCTCGCGCAAGCCGCGGAGTAACCCCGGATCTGCCACCGCGGCGGCTGGCAGCCGATTGACATTTGAGGGCTCAACGCGAGAAGCGCTTCGCGGTGACCAAGCCGTTGTCGCGGTCACGCGCGATTGCGGCGGGATCGCGGTCGGCGGGGTCGCCCCAGCCGCCGCCACCGCCGGATTCGAGGATCAAGACGTCGCCGGGGTGGATTGTGACGCCGGTTTCCTTGGTTTTGATCGGGCGCGGCGGCGCGCCGTCGGAATAGAGCGTATACCGGTGCGGCAGCCCGTCGGCGCCGCCGAAGATGCCGGAGGCGCCGTGGCGCACGCCGTCGCCGGCGGTGTTTCCGGTCGCCGGCTCGGCGGTCTCGACCACCATCTCGACGATCCCGCCGGGGCCGCCGCGATATTTGCCGGAGCCACCTGAATCCGGACGGAATTCGTGGCGGCGGAAGAACAATGGAAACCGCACCTCGGTCACTTCGAGGCTGCCGAATTTTATGCCGCCCGCCGCCTGCCATTCCCCCGCACCGGGCCAACCGTCGCCGGCGGGTGATGCGCCGCCGCCGGGCCGCGCCTGGAAGAAATGCCAGATGAAGGGCTTGCCGCCGGGCATGGCGGCGCGCGGGTCGGCGCCCTGGATCGCGATACGGAAACGCCGGCCCCAGCCGGCCATCGCCCGGTCGGGGCAGGCCGGCGCCAACGCCTTGACGATCGCCTCGATGATCTCCTGGCCGCAATGGTTGGTGGCCAAGGTCACCGGCATGCCCGGATTGGCCCACACCACCGTCCCTTGCTTGGCGACGACCGTGATCGGGCGAAACGCGCCGTCGTTCTTCGGCGTGTCCGGGTCGATCAAATAGGAGAGGGCCACGACCACGGCCGAGCGCATGTTCGGATAGGAGGAATTGACAAAGCTCGCGACCTCGGCGTGCGAATCGGACAGGTCGATGATCAGGTCGCTGCCGCGCTTTTCGACCGTCGCGCGGATATGGATGTCATCGTTGCCGCGCCCGTCGTCGTCGAGCAAGGCCTCGCCGTGGTAGACGCCGTCCTTCCATTGCGCGATCACCGACCGGGTCTGGCGCTCGGCGCCGTCGAGCACGGCCTCGATTGCGGCGTCGGCGACGGGCCAGCCGAACTCGGCCGCCAACGCCAAGAGCCGGCGCTCGCCGACATGGGCCGAGCCGATCATCGCCGCGAGATCGCCGCGGAAATCGCGCGGGTGGCGCACATTGGTCGCGATCATCTCGAGGAGGTCGCAGCGCACCTCGCCGCGGTCGTAAAGCCGCAGCGGCGTGATGCGGATGCCCTCCTGCCAGATGTCGGTGGCGGCGGCGTTGTAGGCGCCGTGCGTCGCACCGCCGATGTCGCTTTGATGGGCGCGGTTGATCGACCAGAAGCGCGGCCGGTCGGCGGCGAACACCGGCACAAAGACGGTCAGGTCGGGCAGGTGGTTGCCGCCGTGATAGGGGTCGTTCAGCAAAAAGACGTCGCCCGCATGAATGTCGCCGGCGAAAAACTCGGTTACAGCTTTCGCCGCGTAGGGTAGTGCTCCGACATGGATCGGCACGTGCTCGGCCTGGGCGACCAGCCGGCCGTCGAGGTCGCAGATCGCGGTTGAAAAATCGCGGCTCGAATTCAGGATTTGCGAATAGGATGTGCGCAGCATCGCCTCGCCCATCTCTTCGACGATCGCGAGCAGGCGATGGCGGATGACCGACGCGACGATCGGATCGACAACGTTTTTCAAGGCATTCCCCGCCGGTTCGCTCGCCGTCCGCCGGCGAGCCGATAGGAGCCATCTCTGATGCCGTATAGACCCAACTACCGGATCGAACGCGCCGAGCGCGACCGCGTCAAGAAGGCGAAGAAGGAAGAAAAGATCAAGCAGCAACAGGAGCGCGCGGCGCTGCGCAAAGCCGGCAATGACGAGGACGCCCCGCCCGACGATCCGGAACCCTCCTGAGCGGAGCCGGTCACCAGGTCGCGAACATGGCGGCGACCGCGATCGCCATCACGCCGGTCGACAGCCAGCCCATCGCCCATAGCGGGCGCGGCACGACGAACGCGCCCATGATCCGCTTCTGACGGGCCATGACCATGATCATGGCCATCAGCGGCACGGCGACGATGCCATTCAGCACCGCCGACCAGAACAGCGCCTTGATCGGATCGAGATGGACAAAGTTGATGAAGACGCCGATCAGGGTCGCGACCGCGATCGTGCCGTAAAATGCCCTTGCGTCCTTCGGCAGGCGGCTGAGGCCGGTCGGCCAGCCGAACGCCTCGCCCAGCGCATAGGCCGCCGACCCGGCCAATACCGGCACGGCGAGCAGGCCGATCCCGATGATGCCGGCGGCGAACACGGCAAAGGCGAACTCGCCCGCGATCGGCCGCAACGCCTCCGCCGCCTGGGACGAGGTCTGGATGTTGGTGATCCCGTGCGCGTTCAGCGTCGCTGCCGTGGTGATGATGATGAACAGGCTGATCAGGTTGGAGAAACCCATTCCGAGATAGGTGTCGATGCGGATCCGGCCGATCTCCGCTCGCGCCTCGCCCGGGGCGTCGATCAGCCGGTGTGCCGCGGGATCGATGCGTTCGTCCTCGGCCTCTTCCGAGGATTGCCAGAAAAAGCAGTAGGGCGTGATTGTCGTGCCAAGGACGGCCACGATCGAGACGAGGTAATCCTTACTCCATACGACGCTCGGCACCAGGGTGTGGTAGGCGACCTTGCCCCACGGCATGTCGACCACGAGCGCCGTCGCAACATAGGCAAACAGCGACACCGCCGTCCATTTGAGGACGCGGACGTAACTCTCGTAGTGCACGAACACTTCGAGCAATGCGCAGACGACTGCGAACCCCACGACGTAAAGCCGCGCCGAGCCGTGCAGCAGCAGCTGCAAGGCCGCACCCATCGCACCCAGATCGGCACCGAGATTGATGATGTTGGCGACCAACAGCAACGACACGATGACCAGCAGCAGCGAACGCGGGTAGTGTTCGCGGATGTTGCCGGCGATCCCGTCGCCGGTGACGCGGCCGATGCGGCCGCTGATTTCCTGAATGGCGACCATCAGCGGCCAGATGAACAGCATGACCCAGGCCATGCTGTATCCGAACTGGGCGCCGACTTGGGAATAGGTCGCGATGCCGCTCGGATCGTCGTCGGAGGCGCCGGTGATCAGCCCCGGGCCCAAAAACGCTAGGAGCCCGCGTCGGGGCGGCGTGCGGGGCGCCCAATGGCGCGCAATCCGCCCGGCGAGCGGCCGCGCGGCCGGCGCGCCCGGGAGCGGGATTCCATCCGGAGCGAGCGGTGTCTCGGTCAACCTTCGAGCGCCTCCGGGAACTGGAGCCGGAATTCGAGCTGCATGCTCGGCCCTTGGTACCATTGCGGCAGCGGCGGAAAGCGCCCGACGGCGCGAATCATCTGCTCGATCCTCTCGTCGATATCGGGATACCCCGAGCTCAGCCCGACGCTGAGCATCGCTACCGTGCCATCGTCCAGCACCAGCACGTTGATGATCGTCTCGCCGCGCCGGCCGCCGACCAGCGAATGCGACAATAGCCCAATATGCTGGCGGGCAAGATAGGCGAGATAGGCGAGGTATTCGTCGCGGGTGGCGGCCGGGCCGGGATATCGTGACGGCCGCGGGTTGAGATTTGCCCGCTGCGGCACCGGCCGGATCGGCTGACGCGCGGCGAGCGACGGTTTTTGCGGCGGCTTCGGCACTGCCACCTCCTTGGGCACAGGCTTCGGTAATTCGAGCCTGGGCGGGTCCGGCAAGGGTGGAGGCGGCGGCAGGAAAGCCGTCTGCTGTGGCGCTTCGAGCGGCGATTCCATGGTGACCGCCGGTTCTTTCTTGGGAGTGGGCTCGTCCCGCTTCGCCTGATCCTGCCCTTTGGTCTGCGTTTCGCCCAGGTTCTCCGACGCGATGCGCCCGGGCGGTGGGCGGGCCTCCGGCTTCAGCTTCGGCTTGGGCACTGGCTTGGGCACCGGCTTTGGCGGCGGCGGGGGTGGCGGCGGCTGAAAAACTAGCCGCACCGGGATCGGCGTCACCTCGCTCGGCGGATGCATCGGCCAGTCGAGCAGCAGCAGCAACGGCAGCAGATGCAGGATCAGCGAGCCGATCGGCCCGAATGGGCGGCGGCGGTCTTTCGAGCCGACCGGCCGCTCGGGATCGGGCGGTGCCGCCGATGCGGGCAATGAGGCAAGGCTTCCGAGGGCCGGTTCGCGGCGACCGGCCGCCGGATCGTCCACCGATGTCGCCGGGGTCAACGACAGACGCGGCCGTGTCGCGCCCCAAGACGATTCCAGAAGAGGCTCGGTGCGGGCCTCGTCGATCGGGGCGTCGATGCGGAACACCGCCGGCGATCATCCGGCCGCGCCGGCCTCGTTGGCGAGCGCCAGCCAGGCGGCTTCGTCGAGCAGGGTGACGCCGAGCCCCGCCGCCTTCGTCGCCTTGGAGCCGGGGTCGGCTCCGGCAACGACATAGTCGGTCTTGGCGGAAACCGAGCTTGTCACATTGGCGCCCAACGCCTCCGCCCGCGCCTTCGCCTCCGACCGGCTCATGCTGTCGAGGGAGCCGGTAAACACGATGGTCTTGCCGGCGAGCGGCGAGGCCGTCCGTTGCGCCGAGGCCACGTAATCGAGCACTGTCACTTCGCGAGCGAGGTCGTCGAGCACGGCGCGGTTATGCGGCTCGGCAAAAAAGCCGATGATATCGGCGGCCATGTCCACCCCGATGCCATGGATGTCGACGAGCCCGGCGCGCGCCTCGCTCTCGGCATCCTGCGCCGCCTCCATCGCCACCGCCCACCGTGCCAGCGAGCGATAATGCCGCGCGAGCAGCCGCGCCGTCGCCTGCCCGACCTGCGGAATGCCGAGCGCGTTGATAAAGCGTTCGAGCGAGATGCGCCGGCGTTCGTCGATCGCCGCGACGAGCTTACGCGCGCTGACCGCACCCCAGCCATCGCGCTTGGTGATGATGTCGGGGTCGAGGCGGAAGATGTCACCCGGCTGACGGATCAGTCCGTCCTCCCAGAACGCCTGGATGTGTTTGGTGCCGAGCCCCTCGATGTCGAAGCTGTCGCGGGCGACGAAGTGCTTGAGGCGCTCGACCGCCTGCGCAGCGCAGATCAGCCCGCCGGTGCAGCGCCGCGCGACCATCCCGGGCTCGCGCACCGCGAGGCTGCCGCAGACCGGGCAATGATCGGGGAATTGATAAGGCGACGCCTCCGGCGGGCGGCGCTCGGTCACCACGCCGACGATCTGCGGGATCACGTCGCCGGCGCGCTGGACGACGACGGTGTCGCCGATGCGCACGTCCTTGCGCGCGATCTCGTCCTCGTTGTGCAGGGTGGCGCGCTGCACGACGACCCCGCCGACGGTGATCGGTTCGAGTGCGGCGACCGGGGTCAGCGCGCCCTGGCGCCCGACCGAGATCAGGATGTCGTTGAGGACGGTCTGCGCCTGTTGCGCCGGGAATTTGTGGGCGAGCGCCCAGCGCGGGGCGCGGCTGACCATGCCGAGCCGCTCCTGCAAGGCAAGGTCGTTAACCTTGTAGACGACGCCGTCGATGTCATAGGGCAGCGCCGCGCGATCGGCGGCGATGTCGTGGTAATAGGCCAGCACCTGGTCGACGCCTCGGCACAGCCGCGAGCGCTCGTTGACCGTCAGCCCCCACGCGCTGAACTGCGCCAAAGCTTCGGCATGGGTGCGCGCGAACCCGCCGCTCGCCTCGCCCCAGGCGTAAGCGAAGAATTTGAGCGGCCGGCGGGCGGTGATCGACGGGTCGAGCTGGCGCAAGGATCCCGCGGCAGAATTGCGCGGATTGGCGAAGATAGTCTCGCCGGCGGCGGCGCGCTCCTCGTTCAGCGCGAAAAACCCGGTGCGCTCCATGTAGACTTCGCCGCGGATTTCGATCACTTCGGGCCACCCGCCGCCGGCCAGCCGTTTCGGCACGCTCGCTAATGTACGGATGTTCGCGGTCACGTCCTCCCCGGTGACGCCATCGCCGCGCGTCGCCCCCTGCACCAGCCGGCCGTGCTCGTAACGCAAGCCGAGAGAGAGGCCGTCGATCTTGGGCTCGGCCATGATCTCGATGGTGTCTTCGGCGACCAAGGCTTTGTCGGCCGGCCGGCTGAAGAAATTGCGGATGCCGGCAAAGAAGCCGCGGACATCGGCCTCCTCGAACGCGTTTTCCAGCGACAGCATCGGCCGGGTATGGGTGACTTTGGCAAAGCCGGCAGCCGGCGCCGCGCCGACCCGCCGCGATGGGCTGTCGCTGCGGATCAACTCGGGGAAACGCGCTTCGAGAGCGGCATTGCGCTGGCGCAGCGCATCGTATTCGGCATCGGAAACTTCCGGTGCGGCATCGGCGTAATAAAGCCGGTCGTGACGCCGGATTTCCTCGGCCAGCGCCGCCAGCTCGTCGCGGGCTTCGTCCTCGGTCAACGTCGCGACCGGCGGTTGATCCACCGGCTCGGCCCTATGCCTGTGCGATGCGCTGCGGCGGACGAGGACGCAATCGGACCCCAGCGCAGCACCCTCGGCGTCGACCACGACCTGCGGCTCGCCTGCCCGCGCAGGCCGGGCCGGCGCATTTCTTCGAAAACGCGATCCATGCCGCCGTGTCGGAGACGCCTGCTGAACTACAGAACAAACCATGAATTAAGTCAACGGAATTCATCCCCGACCGGCACTCCTCGGCAGCCCGGGTCACGACACCTGTTCGAGCTCGCGGCTGCGCGTCGATTGTGCCGCGGCGAGATGGTTCTTGGCCAGCACGGTGTAGACCGCGGGCAATACGAACAGCGTAAACAACGTCCCGATCGACATGCCGGCGACGACGACGACGCCGATCGAAAACCGGCTCGCGGCACCCGCTCCGCTCGCAGTCAGCAGCGGGACCAGGCCCACCACCATCGCCGCTGTCGTCATCAGGATCGGGCGCAACCGCACCCGCGCCGCCTCTTCGATCGCGCGCCGGCGATCGAGGCGGTGGCTGACCTGCAATTCGTTGGCAAAAGCGACCATCAGGATGCCGTGCTTGCTGATCAGCCCGATCAGGGTCACGAGCCCGACCTGGGTGTAGATGTTCATGGTCGCGAGACCGAAAAACAGCGGCATCATCGCCCCGCAGATCGACATCGGCACGCTGACCAGGATCACCAGCGGGTCGCGCAGGCTCTCGAACTGCGCCGCCAATACCAGGAAAATAATGATCAGCGCGAAGACGAAGGTCACCGCGAGCTGGCTGCCTTCCTTTACGTAAAGCCGGGTATCCGACAGATAGTCGTGGCTGAAACCGGCCGGCAGGTTCTTGACCTGCTGCTCGAGAAAGTCGACCGCCTGCCCGGTTGTGACCCCTGGCATCGGCACCGCCTGGAAGGTCGCCGAATTCAGCTGGTTGTATTGGGTAAGCGCATTCGGATCGGTGTCGGTTTCGAGGGTGACGAGATTGGACAACGGCACCGGCTGCCCGGCGGCGGATTTGACATAGTAACGCGTCAGGGTCTCGGCCGAGAGACGCTCCGACCGCGGCACCTGCGGGATTACCTCGTAGGAGCGGCCGCTAAGGTTGAAGCGGTTGACGTAGTTCTCGCCGACCAGCAATGCCAACGTGTCGCCGATCGACTGCATCGTGATCCCGAGGTCGCTCGCCTTGGAGCGGTCGATCTTGACATGGATCACCGGCTGGTTGAAGGCGAGGTCGCTGTCGACGACGATGAACATGCCGCTCTTGCGCGCCGCCGCCTTGATCTTTTCCATCTCCAGATAGATCGTTCGGTAGTCGCCGGACGAGTAGATCACCATCTGGATCGGCAATCCGCCGATCGTCGCCGGCAGCGACGGCAGCGAAAACACAAACGCGCTCAGTCCTTCGACCGAGCTGACCTTTTGCTGCACCAGCGGCTTCAGTTGCTGCGCCGAGCGTTGGCGCTCGTTCCACGGCTTCAGGATGACGCCGGCGATGCCCTGGTTAGGCCCGAGATTGCCGTTGACGATGAAGCGCAAGAAGGTCTCGGGGAACGAGTTCAGCGCCTTGTCGAGCTTGGTGTCGTAGGCGTCGGCGTAATCGAGGTTGGAATATTGCGGCGACTTGGTCACCGCGAACAGCACGCCCTGATCCTCTTCGGGCGCCAATTCGGCACTCGTGTGCAGGTACATGAAAACGAGGCTCGACAACACCGCGGCGGCGAACAGCGCCGTGACCGGCCGGTAGTCGAGCGAGCGTTCGAGGCGGCGGCCGTACCATTCCGCGAGCCGTGAAAAAACCCGGTCGATCACGCGCACAAAGCGGCCGTGCAGCATTTCGCGGGAGAGCAAGAGCGAGCACATCATCGGCGACAGGGTGACCGCGACGACGCCGGAGATGATCACCGCTCCGGCGAGCGTAAACGCGAACTCGCGGAACAATGCCCCGGTGACCCCGCCGAGAAAGCCGATCGGCGCGTAGACCGCGGCCAGGGTCAAGGTCATCGAAATGACCGGGCTCGCGATCTCGCGCGCGCCGATCAAGGCGGCCTGCGCCGGGGTGCGGCCCTGCTCGATATGACGGTAGACGTTTTCAACGACGACGATCGCGTCGTCGACGACGAGCCCGATCGCCAGCACCATCGCCAAGAGGGTCAGCAGGTTCAGGCTGAAGCCGAGCGCCGCCATGATCATCCCGGCGCCGACCAGTGACAGCGGGATCGTTACGATCGGGATCACCACCGAGCGCAGGCTGCCGAGGAACAGGAAGATCACGATGACGACGATGACGACCGCCGAGCCCAGCGATGATTTCACCTCGTCGATCGAGGCCTGGATGAACTTCGTCGAATCGTAGGCAACCTCCATGTGGACCGTCGGCGGGAGGTTGCGCTGGAGCTCCGGCAGCTGGTCGCGCACGCCCTTGACGATCGTCAGCGGATTGCCCGACGGCGTCGCCTGGATGCCGATAAAAACGGCGTGCTGGCCGTTCATCATGACGCTCGAGGTCCAGCTCTGCGCCGCGAGATCGACCGTCGCGATATCCCGCATACGGACCAGAGCGCCGCTTCTCGCCTTGACCACCATGTTCTCGAACTGGCTGACATCGGTCAGCCCGGTGTTGGCGCTGACGTTGGTGACCGTGTAATAGCCTTTTGCCTGGCCGGGAGCGGATTGGTAGTTGTTGGCCTGGATCGCCGCCGCGACATCGCTTGCCGAGATGCCGCGCGCCGCCATCCGCGCCGGATCGAGCCACAGCCGCATCGCAAAGACCTGGCCGCCGAGAATGTCGGCCGAGGCGACGCCCGGCACGGTGTCGAGCAAGGGCTGCACGACCCGCGTCAGATAGTCCGAGATCGCCGCACTCGACAGCTCGTTGCTCGAAAACCCGATATACATCACGGCCGTGGTCTGGCCCGTCGCCTTGACGATGACCGGGTCCTCGGCCGCGGTCGGGATCAGGTATCTGACCTGCTGGACCTTGGCCATGACCTCGGTCAGCGCTTTGTCGGGGTCGAAATCGAGCTGGATGTAGGCGGTGATCGTGCTGGTGCCCTGGACCGAGGACGAGGTCAGATAGTCGACCCCTTCGGCGGTGGCGATCGCCTGCGCCAACGGCGTGGTGATAAAGCCCTGCATCAGGTTGGGCGAAGCGCCGGGATAGACCGTCGTGACCGTGATCGTCGTGTTCGACAGTTTGGGGTATTGCCGGATCGGCAACCCCATCATCGCCCGCAACCCGATCAGCAGGATCAACAGGCTGACGACCAGCGCCAGCACCGGGCGCCGGATAAAGATGTCGGTGAACGACATGGCTCGGCTGCGGCGTGGTGTCAGTGCAACGTCGGATGCGCTGGCGGCGGCGGCGCCGGCGAGCCGGTGACCGCGACCTGCACGCCGCTCTGCAATTTCACCTGGCCCGCGGCGACGACCCGCTCGCCGGGCTTCAGCCCGTCGAGGATCGCA
>DATKHX010000580.1:0-5220 GCA_035510075.1 Allostellaceae bacterium | reverse complement strand
GCAGCGGGCTGAAATTGGCCAGCAGGTCGACTGGCGTCCCGGCCGGGATCGGGCCGATCTCGATCCCTTTTTCGTCGAACACCGGCACCGCGAGGCTCAGCACCGATTGCGAGCGCTTGATCACGTCGGGCAGATAGCCGGTCGGGATGCGCAGCCAGCTTGTGACCGTCGTGCGGTCGATCACACCCGGGATCCTGTCGCCGAGGACCGGGTCTTTGTCGCGCTTTTCGGGCCACAGCATCTGGGTAATCGAATCCTGGAACGAGGTCATGCGCGCCTCGACCGACGGGCTCTCCTCGAACTTCCCGACGCTGTTGTTGAGGAGGTAGGGTGCCGTCGACCACACGCTGATCAATGACGGCACACGGGTGTAGCCGCGGCCGCCGGCGGGCATGTGGTAAGGCTGCGGCTTGCCGGTGAACGGGTTGTACACCGTGATCGTGCCGGCCGAGGGCAGCGACTTGTACGAGGCGGACGAGAAATTGTCCCAGATGTTGTCCTTGAGCGCATTGGTCGCGAGCGGGCTGCAGGCGTTGGTTTGCAACAAGCTCACCGGCACGCGGGCATCGGTGGACAGGTAATTGTCGTCGAGGAAATCATCGGCCACGACGACCTGGCGCATCTTGGTGCGATAATCGGCGGTCTGCGCCCATGCCCAATAGCGGTTCCAGCATTCGAGGTAATGCGGGCCGATGCAGGCGCCGAGATTAGCGTCCGCAGGTAGGGCAGGGCCCTTGCTCGAATGGCAGGCGGCGCAATTGTCGGCAAACACCTCTTTACCGTGTTGCAGCGTGGCCGGCGGATCGTTGAGATAGGCGCTGCCGCCGGGGGCGTTTTTCAGCTTGTGCGGATAGGACGCCTTCAGCAGGAACAGCGCCATATCCGGCGTCTGCATCTCGGTCGCCTCCCAATAGGACGAATTCGCCCGCGCCGTCGTGATCTGGATCGGGGTGACCGGCTTGCCGCCAAGCACCGGGTTGAAATGGCGCAACCATTCCTCGCTGAATAAGCCGATATTCAGATAGACTCGGTTCAACGCGCCGAGCGCGCCCACCGAATCGGAGCCGTCCTTCAGCACATGCGGCGTCCATACCGCGTCGGGCGGCTGAAAGAACTGGGTCAGCGGCCCCGATTGGACGAAATCGTTGAACTGCTTGTTGGCGAGATTGTCCTGGCCCAGGGTTTCGCGGCCGAGCCGTTTGGCGTTATCGAGCCGCGGCAGCAAATTGTAAACTGCGTTCATCGTGCGCGGGTTGTTGATATTGTCGCTCGAGACGAGCGAGGTGTCGAGCGAGCCCGGGCGTGCCGTGTGCAATACCTGGAATAGGAAATTCGACGCGTCGGCGTTCCACGCCAGGATGCGGTCGACCCAGAAATACTGGGCGCCAACCGTCGAGCTCAGATTTTCCCATTGCGGCGCCTCGGCGTTGGCCGGCGGCTTTTCCGGGTTCGGACCGACATGGCAAAAGCCGCACGACATGCCGACCCGATAGGGCCGCACCAGCTCTTTCGACAAATAATAGTTCGGGTCGTTGTAAAAGCGTTGCGGGTCCCAGCGCTTGGCCGCCACTTCGTCAAAAGCCGGGTTAGGAAACAGGCGCAGCCCGACAACCCCAGTCGGCTCGCCGTAGTAGGATCCGGCGGGGACGGTCTTGCCGCGCGCCCCGACCGCCACACCCGGGTATTTGGTTGCGTTGGCGAACGGGTCGGGCGGGCAATTCGCGCTGCGCTGGTCGAGCCACAACCCGTAATGCTTGGGGTCGGGGGCGGTGGCCTTGGTAAAGCACGGCTCGTTGACGAGGCCCAGATAGGTCCAACGATTGTCGCGGCTGTATTTGAGGCCGGGCGAGGACGACAGGATCTTCAGCAGGTCGAACGAGCCGAAGGTCAGGTTGGTCAGCTTGTCCCACAGCCGGTCGTTGCCGCCGGTCCAGACCAGCCACATGTCGCGGCCCTTGACCTCGTCCGCGGTCAGCGGGACGCCGCCCTCCATCCCATGGAAATAATCTTCGTCGGCGGGCGGCAAGGATTGCGCCGAGCGGCCCGCCTGGCGCGCCTCGTCGACGATTTGCGCGCGCGCCGCAGCGCCGGGAAAAGCACAGATTGCGGCAAGCATCATCGCCGGAAAAAGGCGCAGCGCGATCAAACAGGATTTGTGCATTGCGGCCCCCGTTCGGTACGGGTGCGATCCCCCCGACGCCACCCGGCCGATTTCTTAAGCATAACTGATCAACCCGCGGAAGCCAAATCGCCCGTGCGGCTGACGCAGTCCGACAGAGCCAACGCGGCTCCAGGGGCCGTGCGACCCCTGGAGCCGGCGTAAACCTAACCGGTGAGCTAGGTCGAGCTTGCCGGCGACTGCAGCGCCGCGAGCAATTTGGCGCCGTCGGGGACGCCCCAGCCGGTGCACGCGTCCCAGCCGGCCCCAGCTGCGAACTGGCCGTCGAGCAAGCCGTCGGTGTCGTTGTTGCCGCTCGTGATGTCGCGCAAGACGCCGTTTGGGCCGATCGTGCCGTAGAGCAGCGCGTTGAAATTACCGACGCGGCCGTTGATCAGCGCGTTGATCCGGATGATCAGGCTGCCCCATAACGGCGCCGACGCGCTGGTGCCGCCGACGATCCCGAGCTGGCCGCCGGACATCGTCAGATAGCCGGTGGCGGGATCGGCGTTGGCGGCGACGTCGGGGATAGCGCGGCCGGCGAAATTGCCGGCGTTGACCGAGCGCGGCACTTTGCCCTCCTGCCAGCTCGGCACCGGGGTGATGTCGCTAACGCCGCCGCCGGTGCCGCTTCCGGGCCCGTCGTTCCAGACTACCTCGGTTACCGTAACCTGCCCTTTTTTGCTTTTTGGCGCGTGCAGGGTGGTGCCGCCGACCGCCAGCACATAGGGGCTCGTCGCCGGGAAGTTGACGTGCGCGTTGCCGTCCTTGACCTGGGCTTCGGAGCCATCGTCGCCTGTCGAAACGCAGACAGTGACACCGAGCTGCGCCACCGCCAGGAGGCTCTGGTTGACATGGTCGATCGCCGCCGCCGACCACAGGATGTTGCTGCCGTTGAACGGCTGGTTCTCGTCCCAGCCCCAGCTCACCGAGAGCACGCTCGGATCATTGGCGCTGTCGTTGATGACCGCGCTGAGAATGTCGACCAGGCCCTTTTCGTCAAACGTCGAGAAATAGACCGCGAGCTTGGCGCCGCCGGCGAGCGCGCCGGCAACGTCGATGTCGAGCATGACCTCGCCGGTCGAATCGGGGTCGGCGGTGGGGTCGGTGCCGACCCCGTCGACCGCGACGATCTGAATGTTGGGCGCGGCGACGCCGATCTGTTGAAAATAGGCGGTCACGTCGGATTGCTCGACGCCGCCGCCGAACTCCAATAGCCCGATGCACTGATTGCTGGCGTCGGCGTTCGGGAAATTATAGATGCCGGCGAGCTCGGTCGGGACAAACCACGGATGGGCCTTCGCCATCGAGTTGAGGGCGTTGATCTTCTGCCGTTGGCGCGGCAGCCGATGCATGACCCGATTATTGTTGAGGCCAAAGACGCCGGTAATCGCGTCGCCGACCTCCGTTGGCAGCATAACCGGGCCGGTGCGGGCGTGGAACTCGCCGATCTTCGGGTGACTGTAGTCGAGCAGCTTGACGCCGAACGCGGCGCTGACGTTGGCGACGGTGCCGGCGAGCCCGAGCCGCGCCGAGGCGCGCTCGTCGCGGGTCACGACCAGCTGGTGGTCCGCGGCGAATTTCTCGATCTTCTCGATCGCGGCCGGGTCCGAGCCGTATTCCGTCCGCAGCTGGTCGCGGGTCATGTAGGTGCGCTCGCCGGGTGGCTTGTTCTCGATCGCGGGCAAATCGGGGAGCTGTTTCAGCCGGCGCACGCCGACTGTCAGCTCGATCCACTTGTTCGGGTTGGTCCTGCGTTTTGCCACCGAACCCGGCGGCAAATGATGCAGGCTGTTTGCGAGCACGCGCCGATTGGCAGCAGGGCTCCTCATCGCGACACTCCCTTCATTCATCACCCAACCGAGGATCGCCCTCATTGGGCGGCTATCAGGTTATGCCGGGAGTGCGTGTGCCAAGTGTGAACCAGCTCTCACTGGTGTAAGATTGTAAGCTGGGAATGCTGTTGTTTCAGGGCCACCAGGCTTCTTGACGCCGCCGAGATTCGAAAGCTAGTGATGTTGCCGGCCGTTCTCCTCGACCGCCCAGCCGCCGCGCTCCCTCGCGCCGTCAACCCCGGCGAGCCTTTGGTTGCTGTCGGTCAGGGCGTCGAAGGCGGCATGCACCGTCTTGATCAGATCGCTCTTTACGACCGCGGTTTCGTCGCCGGCGGCGCAGTAGGCGACGACGACCGTCAGAGCCTCGCCGTCGGCGCTGCGGTCGAGCAGCACGCTCGGGGCGGGATCGGCGAGCACGCGCGGATCGGCTTCGACAACGGCGCGCGCCTTCCCGACCGCCGCATCGAGATCGGTATCCTCGGCGATGCGAAAGCGCACCTCGCCCAGATGCGGCGGTGCCGGATAGATGCTGTAGTTGCGCAGCGGCTGGCCCCACACACCGCCGTTCGGCACGATGACCTGCACCTTGTCGTCGGTTACGAGCTCGGTCCAGAACAGCGTCAACTCCTGGACCGTGCCGGTGCTGCCGCCGACCTGCACCTTGTGGCCGATCTTAAAGGGTCTGAAGATCAGCAGCATGACCCCGGCGGCGAGGTTCGAGAGCGTGCCCTGCAACGCGAGCCCGACCGCGAGGCCGGCAGCGCCGAGAACGGCAACGAGGCTCGTCGTCTGGATGCCGAATTCCGAGAGCACCGCGAGCACGGTGACGGTCAGGACCAAATAGCGGGCGAGGCTGCCAAAAAAGCTGCGCAGCATCGGGTCGAAATGCGGCGTTCGGCTGAACGCCCGGACCAGCAGCTGGTCGGCTTTGCCCGACAGCCACAGCCCGATCAGCAGGATCACGATCGCGCCGAGCGCGTTCAATGCGTTGGATACGGCGAGCGGCAACAGCGCGCTCATGTCGCTCATCAGATGCTGGGTCTTTTCGGCAAACATCCCCACCCCACTGCGTAGACGCGTCCGACCGGTCAACGCAGAGGTAGGCGGATTGATGCGCTCGCGAGCCGACCGGGAGCAAAGGCCCTGAAGATGTCACTATCGCGCGCCAGGCGGCGGCAATGCGCGCGAAATCGTCAGCGCTGGTCGATTTCGAGCTTTTCGCGCAAC
>DATKHX010000579.1:0-8735 GCA_035510075.1 Allostellaceae bacterium | reverse complement strand
CTGACCCACCGCTTCGAAGAAAATTTCCGCGAATTCGAGCCGTTCGTCAGCGACGAAGTCAAAGCCGCCGCCATCCGCCCCGCGGTTTGAGGGCGGGCCTGGCAACACTCTGCTCGTCCCGGTTACATCGACCGGTTACGTCGAGTCTCCGAGCCCCTCACTCCAACCCTCCCCCAGCAAGCGGGGCGAGCGAGTGCATGCGGGTTTCTGCGCCTCCCTCGAAGCGCTTTCCGCGGTATGCCGCAAGATCGGAACGCCCCGAATAAGCGCGGCGTTATCGCGGCGGGCGTCGAGATGCGGGACCAGGTATGCTGACGATGGCCGAGGCGCAAAAGCGGACCGAGCAGTTTCTGACCGGCCAGATGCTGGAAGCATTGCGCGCGGTCGAATACGAGCTGCCGAGCTTTGACGCCGAGCCGCGGGCCTCGGACCTCGCGACCGCGGCGCGCTCGCAGGTCGAGATCCGGCACGTGCGCGGCGCTCCCGATGCGAGTTATCTCGTCCACGCTTTTGGCGACGAGCTTCTGATGCAATTGCAGCTCAATGTGCATCGGCTGGTCGTCGTCTACCGTGTGCCGGCGCTCGATGCGCTCGACGCCAACACGCTCTCGGTGCGGCTCGAACGTTGGCGCCTTGGCGCCGAGCATGCCGGCTGGAAGTTCGGCTGGCGCGATGCGCCGGTCGCCGGCGACGGCGGCCGGCGTTATGTCGAGACTTACTGCTATGCGTTCGCCGGCGCGGATTTTCTCGAAAGCGAGCCGCAACAGCTCTATTGGCGCACCGACATCGTGCAAATGACGCGCTACTACATGCTCGAGGCGGCGCGCTCGGGCATCCGCCTGTCGCCGCGTCGCGCCGGCTATCCGGTGTAGCGGCCTGTGCGCTCGCTCGGCTGAAGGCCCGGCCGCGCTGCATCTGTCCGCTCGTGCCAGTTCAGGAGAAGAACCCAAAATGGCGCAATCGCTGACGCTGCGATCTTCGACCTCGGCAACAAGGCTGATCTTCGGTTTTGTCGGCGGATTTGCCGCGACCTTGGTCTTTCACCAGCTCGGGGTGCTGTTGCTGCACTTCGCCGGGATGACGCCAAACCTACCCTACAACTTGCATCGAGTGCCGCCGTTTCGGATACCGCAGTTCGTGTCGCTCGCCTTTTGGGGCGGGGTGTGGGGCATCGTCTTTGTGCTGGTCGAGCGCGCAATCACGCGCAGCCCCGGCGGCTATTGGGTTGGTGCCATCGTCTTTGGCGCGGTTTTTCCGACCGTCGTCTCATGGCTCGTCGTGGCACCGCTCAAGGGGCTGGCGCTCGGCTACGGGTTCCATTTCCCCGGAGTGCTGATCGGGCCGATCGTCAACGGGTTGTGGGGGCTCGGCACGGGGCTGTTCTTGCTGCTGATGTCGGGGCCGCCGCGGCGCGCCTGATCTTCAGCGGATCGCGGCGGCGATCGCGGCGCCAAGCTCCTTGGTGCCGGCGTTGCCGCCGAGATCGGGGGTGCGCACGCCGCCATCGGCCAGCACCTCGGCGATCGCGCGCTCGACGGCCTCGGCCGCGGCGGTTTCGCCAAAATGCGCCAGCATCATCGCGCCCGACCAGATCTGGCCGATCGGATTGGCGATGCCGCGGCCGGCGATGTCGGGTGCCGAGCCGTGCACCGGCTCGAACATCGACGGGTACTCGCGCTCGGGGTTGATGTTGCCCGAAGGTGCGATGCCGATCGAGCCGACCACGGCGGGTCCGAGATCCGACAGGATGTCGCCGAACAAATTGGAGCCGACAACGACGTCGAACCAGTCCGGATGGCGCACGAAATGCGCAGTCAGGATGTCGATGTGGTACTGGTCGGTCTTGATGTCGGGGTAGTCGCGCGCGACCGCGGCGAAGCGCTCGTCCCAATAGGGCATCGTGTGAATGATGCCGTTCGACTTGGTCGCCGAGGTCACGTGCTTTTTGCGGCCGCGCGCAAGCTCGAAGGCATAGCGCATGATCCGGTCGCAGCCGCGGCGGGTGAACACGGTCTGCTGCATCGCCATCTCATGCTCGCTGCCGGAATAGAGCCGGCCGCCGATCTCGGAATACTCGCCCTCGTTGTTCTCGCGCACGACGTAGAAGTCGATGTCGCCGGGGGCGCGGTCGCGCAATGGCGACTGCACCCCAGCCAAGAGGCGCACCGGGCGCAGATTGACATATTGGTGAAAGCCGCGGCGCAACGGGATCAACAAGCCCCACAGCGAGACATGGTCGGGCACATCGGGATGACCGACGGCGCCGAGATAGACGGCGTCGTAGAGCCGCAGCCGGTCGAGCCCGTCCTCCGGCATCATCCGCCCGGTCCGGGCATAGCGCTCGCAGCTCCAGTCGAGCTCGCTCCAGCTGAGCTCGAAGCCGTAAGCGCGCGCCGCCCGTTCCATCGCGGCGATCCCTTCGGGCATGACCTCGTGCCCGATGCCGTCGCCGGCGATCACCGCTATCCGATAACTCTTCGCCATGTCCTGCCTCCGAATGACGGCGCGGACCTTAGGACGGTTCGGCGGCTAAGGAAATCGCCGGACGCGCTCCCCGCCGTGGTGGTCGGGAGCGTAGAGCGTGGTAGTAGAGCGTAGGGTGGGTGGCGCGTGCGAAACCCACCATGAAGCCGATGGTTTCGCGCATCCTGCGGTGGTATGGGCAGTTTCGCCGCTCGGGCTGAGCCCCCGGCGCTATTTGTTCATGTTCCAGATATCGGTCGCGAGCAGCCAATGGCCGCCGATCTCGTGCCAGACGACCGCATATTTACCGGTGACCTGTTGCGGTGTCCGGGCTTTGGTTTCGAGGGTGACCGTGCCGATTTCGCGGGCGGCGCGCGGGCCGAGCGGCAGCACGTCGATCGTGACGAGCTTGGCGTTGCCGACCTCTTGCGCCGCCTGTTTCCAAAAGGCTTCGATCGCGCTGCGGCCCTTGACCATGTCGTGGCCCGGCGGCAGCACATAGGCGTCCGGCGCATACATCGCCGCAACGGCGGCGGCGTCGCCCTTGTTGAAGGCGCCGGCCCATTTGTCGTTGAGCTTTTGGATCGTCGCGGCACTCTGCGCCAATGCCGGAGCGGCGATCAACACCGAGGCGGCGGCAAGCAATATCCTTTTGACCATCGACTCCCCCGTTTTGGCGTGCAGTCTTCGTGCGCTTTCGTTCGGGCGGTACTCTCAGATGTTGATGATGCCGCTCATCACCGCGACGCAGCGCCCGCCGATCCGCGTCTCGGTGACCCTTCCGCCGCGCTTCTCGGCGGAGGCGTCGAGGACGCTCGGGCGCCCCATCTCCGCCCCCTGAGCGATCCGCAATCGCAGCGAAAGGTCGGGCTCGGGCCGTAGGCTCGCCAGCAGCCCGGCGAGCGCGACATTGGCGCTGCCGGTCGCCGGATCCTCGGGGACTCCGAGCAGCGGGGCGAACATTCGCGCCCGGATGTCGACACCCTCGGAGCCGTCGCGGACGTAAAGATGGACCCCGGTGGCACGATCGGCTGCGAAATTCCGAGAAAAAACCTCGAATCGCGCCCTGGCTGCTTGCAACGCGTGACCGGCGTTCAATTCGGCGAAAATGAAAGCGGTGCCGCAAGAGGCCACGCAGGGCGCGTGGTGAGCCGTCTCGATGTCGGCGACAGCGATCGAGCAGGCCGCCGCGACGGCATCGGCGGGCACGTCGTCGCCGCGCGAGAGCGGCCGAGGTGCGGTGAGCCGGGCACCGACAACCAACCCGTTTTCCTTCAGCAGCTCCAGCGGCACGAGACCGGCCGTTTCCTCGAACATCAGGGAATCGCCGACGGGGCGTCCATAAATGCTGCCGCGGGTGGCCAGCGCGAACGCGGTGCCGACATTCGGGTGGCCGGCAAACGGGAGCTCGGCCTTGGGTGTGAAAATCCGAACTTCCGCGGTGTGCGCCGCCGCTTTCGGCGGCAGCACGAAAGTCGTTTCCGCCAGGTTGAATTCGCCGGCGACCGCCTGCATCTGCGCCGTCGTCAGCCCCTCGGCATCGAGTACGACCGCCAGGGGGTTTCCCCCGAAGCGGCGCTCGGTAAAGACGTCGACCGTGACGAACTCGCGTTGCATGGTCGCACCCTATTCCACGACTTCGTCGGCCCGGGCGACCAGCGCGGGCGACAGCGTCAGCCCGATCGAAGCGGCGGTCTTCGTGTTGACGACCAGCCGGAATTGCGTCGGCCGCTCGAACGGCAGATCGGCCGGCTTGGCACCCTCGAGGATGCGCTCGACGAGATAAGCCACGCGCCTCGTGACTTCTTTCCCCTCCGGGCCGTAGGACATCAGCCCGCCGTCTTTGGCGAGGAAATCGAACTCATAGATCGCAGGCAGGCGATGCTCGGCCGAATAATCGAACACCCGCTGGCGGTTGAGGATCGTCAGGATGTCGGTCACCATCAGGATGCCGTCCGGCTTGTCGCGATCCATTGCCGAGAAGGCGGCAACGAAATCGTCCGGCTCACGCACCCCCAGAGGCTCGACGGTGACGCCGAGGGCCGTGGCGGCTGCGGCCGCGGCGTGGTAGCGTGTCGTCATGCCGAGGTCGTCCGCGTTCCACAGCATTGCCACCTTCTTTAGCCCCGGCACCGCGGATTTGAGCAGGTCGAGCCGTTTTGTCGACAGCTCCGCCGCCATGTCGGAGATGCCGGTAACGTTACCGCCGGGATGGGCGAGACTGACAGCTAACCCGGTATCGACCGGATCGCCGGCATTGGTGATGACGATCGGGACCGTCGATGTAGCCTCCTTGGCGGCGCGCGACGCGGGGAAACCGGTGGTCACGATGACATCGACGCCGCTGGCCGCCAGCTCCTTGGCCAGGGCCGGCAGCCGGTCGGGCTTGCCGCCGGCCGCCTGCATATCGATCACCAGGCGGTCGGGCGCAAAGCCCCGCTCGGCGAGGGCTTTTGCCAGCCCGTCTTTCGCCGCGATTGCGGCTGGGCTTGCTGCCGGGGCCAGATAGGCGATGTGAAACACCTTGCCCGGCGGCTCGGCGCGCACGGTCCCGGACAATGGCAGCAGAGCCAGCGCGACCAGCGCACACCGCCATTTGACCGGAACCTGTCCCGCAGTCGCGGGGCCGCCTGTCGCCACGATCATCCTCCTACTCTAAGCGGGTGGGCGTGGTCGAGCGGGCCGTGGCCACGGCCGAAACCAGGCGCGGTCGCGATCGCGCGCTGGACATAGGCGCGGGCGCGGTCGATCGCGTTTTCGATGTCGAGCCCCTGGGCGAGCCCCGCGGCAATCGCCGAAGCGAGCGTGCAGCCGGTCCCGTGGGTATGGCGCGAGGCAATGCGCGGGCTCTCCCAAAATCGGCTTCCGGCTGCCGTCACCAGCACATCGCTCACGGTGTCGCCGGGCAAATGCCCGCCTTTGACCAGCACCGCCCGACAGCCGAGCCGCAGCAGCTCTTCGCCGGCCGCCCGCATCGCGCCGACATCGCCGATCCTGCCGCCGCACAGGATCTCGGCCTCGGGCAGGTTCGGGGTCAGCACCGTCGCCCGCCCGATCAGCAGCCGCTTCAGCGCCTCGACCGCATCGGGATCGATCAGCCGGGCGCCGCCTTTCGCCGACATGACCGGGTCGACGACGAGTGGGATCGCCGCTGCCCGCTTCTGCAATACGTCAGCCAGGGTCTCGATCACCGCCGTATCGTGCAGCATGCCGGTCTTGATCGCGTCGGCGCCGATGTCGTCGAGCACGAGCTCGATCTGCTGTCGGATAAAAGCGGGCGGGATCGGCAATACGCCAAAGACGCCCTCGGTATTCTGTGCCGTCAGCGCAGTGACCGCCGTCGCCGCATAGGCGTCGAGCATCGTCACCGTCTTGATGTCGGCCTGGATGCCGGCGCCGCCGCCCGAATCCGACCCGGCGACGATCAGGACTCGGCCGCGCATTATTCCGCCGCTTGCGGGGTGTCGTCGACTTCCGCCGCCGCTGAGCGGATCGTGGCGCAGATTTCGTCGACCACCGCGGCGACCAGCTCTTCGTCCTC
Organism: Allostellaceae bacterium; assembly: GCA_035510075.1. Taxonomy (GTDB): domain Bacteria; phylum Pseudomonadota; class Alphaproteobacteria; order ATCC43930; family CGMCC-115725; genus AP-15. The sequence goes on along the minus strand of DATKHX010000579.1, from coordinate 2,731 downwards.
GCCCTCCGCCATGACGCGGATCACCGGCTCGGTGCCGGAACGACGGATCAGCAGGCGGCCGGCAGCTCCCAGCCTGGCCTCGCCATCGGCGATCGCACGCTGCACCGCCTGCCGGTCGAGCGGAACGACGTTGCCGTGGCGCACGCTGCTCGCATATTGCGGCACTGGGGTGAACAGGCGGCAGACCTCGCTCGCGGGGCGGCCGGTTTCGACGATCGAGGCCAGCACCTGCAATGCCGCGATCAAGCCGTCGCCGGTCGTCGCGTAGTCGGCAAGGATGATATGCCCCGATTGCTCGCCGCCGAGATTGCAGCCGAGGCCGCGCATCTTTTCGACGACGTAGCGATCGCCGACCCCGGTGCGGTGGAGAGCGATCCCTTGGCCGTCGAGATAGCGTTCGAGCCCGAGATTAGACATCACCGTCGCGACCAGCGCGCGGCCGGCAAGGCGCCCGCCGCGGGCCAGCCCGGTGGCGATCAAGGCCATCAGCTGGTCGCCGTCGAGGATCGCGCCGTGCTCGTCGGCAACGATCAGCCGGTCGGCATCGCCATCGAGCGCAATGCCGATGTCGGCGCGGCGGGCGAGCACTTCGCGCCGCATCTGCTCGGGCGCCAGCGCCCCGCATTCGCGGTTGATGTTGAGCCCGTCGGGCGCCACGCCAAGCGAAAACACCTCGGCTCCGAGTTCCCAGAAGACTGTCGGAGCGACCTTGTAGGCGGCGCCGTGAGCACAGTCGACGACGATGCGCAATCCATCGAGACGCAGGCCGCGCGGAAAGCTCTGCTTGACGAACTCGATATAGCGGCCGCCGGCGTCGTCCAGGCGTTTCACCCGCCCGAGCTCCGATGGGCTGGCGCGCCGGGTCGGCCCTTTGGCGAGAGCGGTTTCGATCTTTTGCTCGAGATCGTCCGACAGCTTGTAGCCGTCGCGACCGAACAATTTGATGCCGTTGTCGCCATAGGGGTTATGCGAGGCCGAGAGGACGACGCCGATATCGGCGCGCAAGCTGCGCGTCAGCATCGCGATCGCCGGGGTCGGCAACGGGCCGACCAGCACGACATCCATGCCCATCGTGACAAAACCCGCGGTCAGCGCCGGTTCGAGCATATAGCCCGAAAGTCGGGTGTCCTTGCCGATAACGACGAGGTGCTTGTGGGCGCCGTTTTTAAAGCATTGGCCGACCGCAATCGCCACCTTGAGCGCGGTTTCCGGTGTCATCGGCTCAATGTTTGCAGTCCCGCGGATGCCGTCAGTGCCGAAGAGCTTCCGCGTCATTATGCCACCAGAGCTTTAACTAAGTCCCCGCGACTTGCTAAAGTGCAGAAAAAGCGCGCTGGAGTCAAATAACAAATTCAACGATTAAAGGTTACTCAACTCGCGGACCTGATCGCGAGCCGCGACAGCCCTTGACGGGTTCGGCGCGCTGGAAAACCGATCAGCCGCCCGGTTGCGGCTCCGGCTCGAGCCCGGTCGGACGGCCTGAAGGCGGCACCGAACTGCGCCGGCCCGCCCGTCCATCGTCGCTCTGCGAGGCCGGCGCCGAGCTTTCCCTGACGATCCGCTCGCCCCTGATGATGCGGCGGATCTCGTCGGCTGAAAGGGTCTCGTATTCAAGGAGCCCCTTGGCCAAGGCGTGGAGCTCTTCGAGCCGAGCGGTCAGGATGACGCGAGCCGTCTCCTCGCCTTCGTCGACGAGCCGGCGGATTTCCTCGTCGATCAGCTTGGCCGTCGCCTCGGACACATTCTTGCGCTGGGTCACCGAGTGGCCGAGGAACACTTCCTCCTCGTTCTCGGCGTAGCGCAGCCGCCCGAGCTTTTCGCTGAACCCGAACTCGGTCACCATGCGGCGGGCGAGATGGGTGGCGCGGCGGATGTCGTCGGCCGCACCGGTGGTCACCTTGTCGGCTCCGAAGATCAGTTCTTCCGAGACGCGGCCGCCGTAGAGGCTCGCGAGCATTGCTTTGATTTCGAGCTTCGACTGGCTGTATTTGTCGCGTTCCGGCAAATACATCGTAATGCCGAGCGCGCGGCCGCGCGGGATGATCGTAACCTTGTGCAGCGGCTCGTGCCCTTCGGCATAGAGCATGCACAGCGCGTGACCGGCCTCGTGATAGGCGGTCAGCTTTTTCTCGTCTTCGGTCATTACCATCGAGCGCCGTTCGGCGCCCATCATGACCTTGTCCTTGGCCTGCTCGAATTCGCTCATCGCGACCGAACGCTTGCCGCGGCGCGCTGCCATCAACGCCGCCTCGTTGACGAGATTGGCAAGATCGGCGCCGGAAAAGCCCGGCGTGCCGCGGGCGATGATCTTGGCGTCGACATCCGCCGACAGCGGCACCTTGCGCATGTGAACCTTGAGGATCTTCTCGCGCCCGACGACGTCGGGGTTCGGCACCACGACCTGCCGGTCGAACCGGCCGGGTCGCAGCAACGCCGGGTCGAGAACGTCGGGCCGGTTGGTCGCGGCGATCAGGATCACGCCCTCGTTGGCCTCGAACCCGTCCATCTCGACGAGCAGCTGGTTCAGGGTCTGCTCGCGCTCGTCATTGCCGCCGCCGAGCCCGGCGCCGCGATGGCGGCCGACCGCATCGATCTCGTCGATGAAGATGATGCAGGGCGCATTTTTCTTGCCCTGCTCGAACATGTCGCGCACCCGGCTGGCGCCGACGCCGACAAACATCTCGACAAAGTCGGAACCGGAAATCGTAAAGAACGGCACGTTGGCCTCGCC
>DATKHX010000578.1:0-2227 GCA_035510075.1 Allostellaceae bacterium | reverse complement strand
GGGATCGCGGTTTAAATCTTCGGCGGGGGGTGGCTGACTAAATTTTAGGCGACATTCCCGGATTGTATGCAAGGGAGTTAAGCAGCCCTTGACGATGGCCTTGCCCGTCGCCGGAGCAGCCATGGCAGGCGCATCGGAATATTTGCGGGCTGGTCAATCGGGCTTAGGCTGCTACCTACGATCGTCTTTCGGATTCGACCGCCGAAACTCAGCCGAAATGCTGTCGACTGTGGCTCCATCGGGAAAACATGAACAAGATGAATGCGCAATCCGCCGGGCGGCAAACCGACGCACTCGGCGAGGAGATCGTCAGCCGGATCAACCGGCTCGGTGCGATTTCCGAATCCCCGAACAATCTCACGCGCATCTTCCTGACGGCGGAGCACCGCACGGCCGCAGAGCTGATCATGACCTGGATGCGAGAGGCCGGAATGCGGGCCCATCTCGACGCGATCGGAAATGTTTGCGGCCGCTATGAAGGCGAGCGGCCGGGTCTGCCGTGCCTGATGCTCGGCTCGCACTACGACACCGTCCGCGACGCCGGCAAATGGGATGGCCCGCTCGGCTTGATAACCGCGATTTCCTGCGTCGCCGAGTTGAACCGACGAGCGCTGCGATTGCCGTTCGCAATCGAGGTGACGGGGTTCGCCGACGAGGAGGGGGTCCGCTTTGCCTCGACGCTGCTTGGCAGCCGCGCGCTCGCCGGAACGTTCAATGAGAGCGTGCTCGGCACCAGGGACAAGTCCGGAATTTCGATGCGCGATGCGCTTGTCAAATTCGGCCTGGATCCCGACCATATCGGGGCTGCCGCACGGATCAGAAGCGAGTTGCTGGCCTATGTCGAATTGCACATCGAGCAGGGACCGGTGCTTGAGACCCGGAACTTGCCGGTCGGGGTAGTGACGGCCATTGCGGGGGCAACCCGGCTCGCGGCGAGGCTGACCGGCATGGCGGGCCACGCCGGGACCGTACCCATGACGATGCGGCGCGATGCGCTGGCGGGCGCCGCGGAATGCATTTCAAAGATCGAGGAACTGTGCCTCACCGATCATGGCGGATTGGTCGGGACCGTCGGATATATCCATGCTGCGCCGGGCGCGACCAACGTCATCCCGGGGCAGGCCCATTTCACTATCGATATGCGCGCCCCGACGGATACGCACCGCAAGAAAGCGGTGAGCGACATCGTCCGGCAGATCGAGGTGATCGCAAAGCGACGAAAGCTGCAATTGCAGGTCGACGTGACGCATGAAAACCGCACTGTGCCCTGCGCGCCCTGGCTGAAGGCACAGGTGGCAGAAGCCGTAGCGGCGGAGGGCTATCCCGTGTTCGAACTGCCAAGCGGCGCCGGCCACGATGGCATGGCCATGGTCGACATCGCCGACGTCGGCATGATTTTCGTGCGTTGTCGAGGCGGCATCAGCCATCACCCGGACGAGCACGTCGATGTGGCCGACGCCGATGCCGGTGCGCGGGTTTTGCTGCGCCTGATCGAGAATTTCCGGCCGCGGGGCGCAGCCGAATAATTGGAAATTCGCCTCCTGTCGAGCCGGACATCCGAGTTTTGGCGGGTACGGCAAAGGCGACCTGCGCCAGGGTGGGTTTCTCGCGCACGCAGGAATTAGGCTGCCGGTGCCTTCGGTTCAGATCGTTACTATTTGTCGACCGATAAGCCGAGACGGTCCGCAATCCGGGCCAACTCGACGATCGAGGTTGCCCGCATCTTCTTGGTGACCTGGCTGCGATGCACCTTGACGGTCATCTCGCTCAGGCCGAGTTCGGCGGCGACCTGTTTGTTCGGGCGGCCGGTGACGATGAGAGCGAATACCTCCCGTTCACGTGGCGTCAACCGCTGGAAGCGCTGTTGCAATTCCATGACAAGCTTCAATCCATCGCGTCGCTGGCGATCCTTCTCGATTCCGGCGTTGATGGCGTCGAGCAGGGACTGTTCGCGAAACGGCTTGGTGAGAAATTCGATGGCTCCCGATTTCATCGCCATCACCGACATGGGAATGTCGCCGTGACCGGTTACGAATATCACGGGCAAATGGATGCCGGCATCGATCAGCATTTTCTGGAACTCCAGTCCGCTGGTACCGGGCAATCTCACGTCAAGCACGATGCAGCCGGGTGCGTCGGGGCGGGCTCCTTCAAGAAATTCCTGCGGCGATTTGAATGTCATCACGCGCAGACCCACCGACTGAAGAAGATCCTCGATGCCCTCGCG
>DATKHX010000577.1:0-5555 GCA_035510075.1 Allostellaceae bacterium | reverse complement strand
TGCGCGCACCCTCGTTGATCATCGGGAACACCGTACGCTCGACGATCTCCTCCGGGCCGATGTTGCGGCGCGTTATACCCAATCGCGACGAGGCTTCAGAGATGATCTGCTCGACTTCGCGATCGGGGATCGGCGCACGCGACCCGGCCTCGTAACGGAAATAGCCTTTGCCGGTCTTTTGCCCGAAATGCCCGGCTTCGCACAGCGCGTCCTCGATGACCGCATGCTCGCCGCGCGATTTGCGGATCAGCCAACCGACATCGAGCCCGGCGAGGTCCATCATCGCGAACGGCCCCATCGGCAATCCGAATTCGACGAGTGCCGCCTCGACCTCTTGCGGCACGGAACCTTCAAGCAGCAGTCTCTCGGCCTCGACCGAGCGCCGTGCCAGCATTCGGTTGCCGACAAAGCCATAGCACACCCCGACCACCGCCGGCACCTTGCCGAGCCGCCGGGCAAGCGCCAGCGCCGTCGCGACCGCATCGGGGGCGCTCTCGGCGCCGCGGACTATCTCCAAGAGCCGCATGACATTGGCTGGGCTGAAAAAGTGCGTGCCGACCACGTCCTGCGGCCGGCCTGTAGCGCGGGCGATCTCGTCGACGTCCAGGGTCGAAGTGTTGGTGGCGAGCAACGCCCCGGGCTTCGCCACCCGGTCGAGCTCGGCGAACACCCGCTTTTTGAGCTCCATCTCCTCGAACACGGCTTCGATCACGACATCCGCCTCGGCCGCCGCGTCGATGCCAACAGCACCGGCGATCAGCTCCATCCGGCGCTGCATGTCCTCCGCCGCAAGCCCGCCGCGCGCCACCGTGGCGCGGTAATTGGCGGCGATCCGGTCGCGGCCTTTCTGCAAAAGGTCCGGGCCGGTCTCGATCAGGGTCACCGGAATGCCGGCATTGGCGAAGCACATCGCGATGCCGCCACCCATTGTGCCGGCCCCGAGGACGGCCGCTCGGGCGGTCGGGCGCGGCCGGGTGCCGTCGGGCATGTTCGGTACCTTCGCCGCCTCGCGCTCGGCGAAAAAGACATGGCGCTGCGCCTTCGACTGGTCGCCGGCGACGAGCTTGCGGAACAGCTCGCTCTCGCGCCGCAATCCTTCGTCGAACGGTAAGGTGAAGGCGTTGCGGACCGCCTCGACGCAAGCCGCCGGCGCCTCGCGCCCGCGCAACCGGCGGGTCAGCGCGGCAGCGGCCTCCTCAAAGGATTTGGGATCTGTCCGTGCCGGCGCGATCTTGTCGTCGCGGTCGCGCACCTTCCGCAATCGGCGTCCTTCGGACGCGACGCGTCGGGCGAATGCCACCGCCGCGGTGGTCGGGTCGCCCTCGGCGATCTCGTCGACGATCCCGTCCGCCAAAGCCTCGGCGGCGCCGATCGGATCGCCGCTGACGATCATCCGCAGCGCCTTTTCGGGGCCGACGAGGCGCGGCAAGCGCTGCGTCCCGCCGGCGCCCGGCAGCAGCCCGAGCTTGACTTCGGGCAACCCGACGCGCGCGGTCGGAACCGCGACCCGGAAATGGCAGCCGAGCGCCACCTCAAACCCGCCGCCGAGTGCGGTGCCGTGCAGTGCCGCGACGACGGGTTTGGGCATTGCCTCGATTTGCGCGATGACCTCGCCGAGACCCGGTGGTTGCGGCGGCTTGCCGAATTCGGTGATGTCAGCGCCAGCGAAAAAAGTGCGGCCCGCACACGCGATGACAACCGCCTCGACCGCAGCATCGTCGCGAACCCGCCGCAACGCGTCGGCGAGCCCAGCGCGAACCTCGTGCTTCAGCGCGTTGACCGGCGGGTTGTCGACGGTGACGACCGCCACGATGCCGTCGCGGCCCAGATCGACGCTGGCGTTGATATTGCCCATCCCGTCCCTGCCTTTCGCGGCGAGATTAGCCGCAACCGCCGCGCCGAAGAAGGGGTAGGTGAACCCCTGCTAAACGCGAGCCTCGCCCGAGAATGCGCGGATCAGCCGCGCCACCGTAAGCTCCGGCTCCGCGGCGCGCATGATTTCGCCCATGACCGCGATGCCGCGGGCGCCGGCGGCGCGGCACAGCGCGGCGTTCTCCAGGGTAATGCCGCCCAGCGCAACGACCGGTCCGAGCGTCGCAGCGACCACGCGGGCGAGGCCGTCGAGCTCGAGCGCCGGGCCATAGCCGGGCTTGCTCGCGGTCGGAAAGATCGGGCTCACAGTCACGTAGTCGGCGCCGGCTTGCAGCAGCGCCGCGGCTTCCGCGGCCGAATGGGCCGAAGCGCCGATCAACCTGCCCGGCAGCAGCACCCGTGCGGCATGCGGGTCGCTGCCGCCGGGCAGATGGACGCCGTCCGCGCCGACCGCGAGCACCGCGTCCGTATCCTCGTGTGCCGTCACGAGCGCGCCGAAGCGATGGCCGATCTCGACCAGCGCTGCCAGCAACGCCCGCCGCTCACCGGCCGGCAGGTCCTTTTCGCGCAGGCTGAACCAGCGGCAGCCGCCGGCAAACGACGACGCCGCGACCTCGGTGAGCGGGCGCTGCACCTGGCTGCGGTCGGAGATCACCAGGACAGGCGGGTCGGGCAGGTCCATTGCACGGCGCCTCACGAATGCGGCGGGCCGAGCAGCAGATCGGCCGAGACCGTGACCCGGATGACCGCTTCTCCGGGCTGGGCGACCGGTGCGGCCATCGCCATCGCGGCAAAGCGCGGCGTCGGCTGAGCCCCGGTCTCGGCGTTGCCGACGCGCAGGTCGCGGTAGCGCAGCACCGACAGATGCACCCGGTCGGCGATCGACGAAGCGCGCTGCGCAAGCCCGGCGAGAGCCTCGCTGGTCAAATCCTCCTCGGCGCCGCGCACGGTCTCGGGCGAGACCTCGTACGCCATCGACGACATCAAGAGCCCGTCCGATTGCAGCGTCCCGGCGAGCTTCAGCAACACGTCGGCAGCCGTCCCGGTCAGGATCAGGGATTGACTCGCACGCCACCGCGAGGGCGCGTTCGGCGGCTGCTCCTCGTCGACCGCGTAGCTGCCGGTCTCGACCGCGACCCCTTGCACCTGATGCACGCGGTCGAGGGCTGCGGCCATCCGATGGTTGACCGCCGCTTGCAGAGCCAGCGGATCGGCGCCGCTCTCCTCGGCCCGCAGCTCGACGCGCAGCAGGTCGCGCATAACCTTGCGCTCTGCGGTCTGGCTCAAATGGAGCACGGTCGGCGTCGGCTCGGTTGGCTGCGCTTTCGCCGGGCTTGGTGAAAACAAGAGCAGGCCGAGGAGCAAAAGGCTCCTCACCCCCGCGCTCCCGCAAGATGCCGGGAGAGCGAGAAAAAGGCGGAATCGGGATCGCACGTGCTTAGATCTATTTCGGTAGATCATCGTCGCACTCGAAGATAGTACCGTCGCGGCCGCAAGTCATCTCGGCCGCGCGCCGGCTCGTTCCCGGTGGTTGGCCAATTCGGCGACGGCGGCACGAGGCGGTCTTGCGGCGATGGCGGGATTGGGCGATGAAGGCCGATGGCTTCGATCGCATGGCGGCAAGGGTTGCGGGCGTTGGTCACCCGGCCCCGAGAGGAAGCGGAGGCGCTGGCAGCGGCGCTGACCGCCCGCGGCGTCGGGGCGCTGATCGAGCCGATGATGGAGATCCGTTTCCGCGCGGCGGCGATCGACCTCCAGGGGATTCAGGCCGTGTTGTGCACCAGCGCCAATGGCGTGCGCGCCTTGGCGCGAGCGACCGGCGAGCGGGGGGTGCCGCTATTCGCTGTCGGCGACGCGACCGCGGCGCGCGCCTGCGCCGAAGGCTTTACCCATGTCGCGAACGCCGGCGGCGACGCCGGGGACCTGGTGCTGCTCGCGGTGGAGCGCCTCAGGCCCCGCGACGGGCCGCTATTTCATGTTTCGGGCAGCGAGATCGCCGGCGATCTCGCTGCCGCGCTGGGCGGGCGCGGTTTTGCGGTCGAGCGCCGCGTCCTCTACGAGGCCCGCCCGGTCCCGGCGCTGAGCGCCGCCGCGACGCGCGCACTGAGCGCGGGCGAGATCGATTTCGCCCTGTTTTTCTCACCGCGCACGGCGGCGATTTTCGCGCGGCTCGCCAAAGCCGCGCGTATCGCGGACAGCTGCGAAACGGTGACCGCCTTGTCGATCAGCGCCGCCGCCGACAAGGCGCTCGACGCCCTGCCATGGCGCGAGCGCCGGGTCGCTGAGCGACCCGACCAGCCGGCGCTGCTCGATCTGCTCGACGGCCTGCTCGCCGCGCGGCGGCAGTTGAGCGCCACGGAAAACCGCGGTGTCTGACGAACGCTACGACCCGCCGGCGGAGGATCGTTCCGAGCCGCCCCCCGCGTCGGAGCCGGCCTCGGCATCGACCGGAGAAGGTCGGCCTCGACCCGCACCTTCCGCCCGTGCCGCGCGGTCGGCCACGGCACTTTGGCTGGCGGGCTTTCTCATGCTGGTGGTCGCCGCAGTCGCGCTGTCGCCGTTTTGGGCGACGGCGGTAGCACCGCTGCTGCCCTGGGGTCAAAGGCCGGCCGAAGAAAGATATGACGCGCTCGCCGCACGGATCGCAGCCCTCGAGCAGCGACCGGCGCCGCCGGCGGTAGATGTCGGCCCGATCGAATCGGCACAGGCGGCGCTGGCTCGGCGCGCCGCCGTGCTGGAGGCGGCCGTCGACACCCTGCGACAGAGCCAAGAAAACTCGTCGGCAGCAAAGACGGCGCTGGCGCAGTTGACCCAACGGCTCGACAAAATCGAGGCACAATCGGCCGCGAGCGCCGCGGCCCAAACCACTGAAATCCAGAAGATCCAACAAGAGCTGGCGCAGCGCGCCGCCGCCGCCGGCGTTCTCGCCGAGCGCCTCGCCGCGCTGGAGCATCAGCAGCAGACGAGCAACGCCGATCGCACCGGTTCGGTGTTGCTGCTGGCGCTGTTGCAGATGCGCGAGGCGGTCGAAGAGGCACGGCCCTTCCCGGCGCAATACGCCGCGTTCAAGGATTTGAGCGCTCGCGATCCCGGTCTTGCCGACGCTGCCGAACCTCTGGCCGATGCCGCCCGCGACGGGGTGGCGAGCCGCGCCGTGCTGCGCCAACGTCTGGCCGACCTCGCGGGGACGATCGCGACGGTAAAGCCGCCCGCGACAAAGCCCAGATGGTGGGAGCAGGCGCTCGACCGTCTGCGCGGCCTGGTCACGATCCGCCACATCGACGGCACCGCGAAAACCGGCCCGGAGGCGACGGTCGGCGCCGCGCAAGCGGATCTCGCGCAGGGCGACCTCGCGGGCGCCGTCGTGGTGCTCGAAAAGCTGACCGGCGCCGATGCCGAGGCGGCGCAACCCTGGCTGCGGATGGCGCGCCAGCGGCTCGCCGCGGAGACAGCGCTGACGCATGTGCAGGAATTGGTTACCGCGCGCCTCGGCTCCGCCCCGGCGGCTCCTCCCCCCGCCGCGCGGGCTCCCGCATCGGCGCCGGGTGTGGCTCCGGCGCCGCCGCCGGCCGCACCAAAGACCCCGTCCTGATGCGCGCGATCTTCGCGCTGATCATGATCGCGGCGCGGGCCGCGGCGGCGGTGTTTCTCGCCGACAATCCCGGCCGCGTCGAGATCATGTG
>DATKHX010000576.1:0-3333 GCA_035510075.1 Allostellaceae bacterium | reverse complement strand
GTGGTCGGAGCCGTGGTGGCTGGCTGCGGAGCGCAACCCGCCAGCAGCGCTGCGATCACGACTGCGCCAGCCCAGCCCGGCATTGCCGATCGATGCGTGAGTAAACGATATAAGCCCATGCTGATCCTCTCTGGCCCCCGGGTTTTTGCCAACCGCAGGTGTAGTAGTGCAACTCTGTTATCTTGCAATGGTAGATAAAAGATTTGAATCGAATTCGGCACGGCAGCAATGAAAATATCGTTGTTTTTGTTGCCCGCCCCGTTCGCAGGAAGCGGCGGGCGCGTGGCGCTTCGGCCAGGCGGCTGACCCGCCACCTTCTGCCGGCTGGTCGAAGGCAATGTCGAAGATCGGCCCCTCCCCGGCACCAGCGGGCGAGCGCCGCGCGAGAGTTGCGGCGATCCGCCAAATCGAGCTTGCCGGCGAACGACCCCGCGCAAGCGGCCGAGAACGATTGCGCCAAAGCACGATAGAGGCCAGGCGCCGGCACCGCGTGCCGAGAAACCTGTTGCGGCTATCGGCGTAGAAGGCGAGCCTGGACGGGATGCGTTAGCTTCATTTACGATGCTCCCAACGACAGCGCCGAACGCGGCGCGGAAACTCAGAAAAGCAGCGGCCGGGATTTTTGGAGGGAGGGTAAAATGGCGGAATACAAGCTGATCTCCGCGGACTCGCATGTCAGCGAGCCCCCCGATCTGTGGAGCAAGCGGGTCGACAACAAGTATCGCGAGCGGGCGCCGCACCTGATGGTCAACCCGCCGGGCAAGGAAGGCGCCTATTTTTATTACGAGGGCTATGCGCCGCATCCGATCGGCATCGGCCTCGGCGCCGGGAAAAGCCCCGAGGAGTTGAAGGAATTCCTGACCAAGGCGACCTACGCGGACGCTCGGCCGGGCGGCTGGGACCCGGCCGAGCGGCAAAAGGACAACGCGGTCGACGGGGTCGAGGCCGACGTGCTGTACACGACCCTGGGGTTCCGCATCTTCTGGCTGAAGGACCCCGGGCTGCAGGCCGACTGCTTCCGCGTCTACAATGACTGGCTCGCCGAATTCGTCAGCTATGACAAGAAGCGCATGGCGGGGCTGCCGATGATCTCGCTCTATGACCCGAAGGCGGGTGCGCGCGAGCTCGAACGCTGCGCCAAGATGGGGCTCAAAGGGGCAATGATCTGGTGCTCGCCGCCCGAGGAGCAGCCCTACAGCTCGGAAATATACGATCCGTTCTGGGCGGCGGCCGAGGAGCTGCGCATGCCGGTCAGCCTGCACGCGATCACCGGGATGGGCATGGAAAGCCAGTACAATTGGGGCGAGCGCTATATGCGCGCCACGGTGCTGTCGCACGAGGTCGAGCGCTCGTTCAGTGTGCTGATCTTTTCGGGCGTGCTCGACCGCTTCCCGCAATTGCAGATCGTCTCGGCCGAGAACAATTGCGGCTGGATCCCCTATTATCTGCAGCGGATGGACCGCGCCTTCGAGCGCCAGCGCATCTCCGCCGGCTTTACCAATCGGCTGAAGCCGAGCGAATACTTTCAGCGCCAGATGTGGTGCACCTATATCGACGACTTCGTCGGGGTCGCCAACCGCAATTTCATCGGCGTCGACCGGATGATGTGGTCGTCGGACTACCCGCACCAGGCCTCGTCGTGGCCGCATTCGCAGGATGTCGTCGCGCGCGACTTCAAGGGCGCCAGCGCCGAGGACCGGTTCAAGATCACCCGCGCCAACGCCGCGCGGCTCTACGGCTTCGACGCCTGAGCCGGCGAACCGCTATCCGGCCAGCATCTTGACGGCGATCGCGATCATCCCGGCGCCGCCCAGCGTCTCGGCGATGCGCCCATAGCGCTCGCCGAGCACGCGCCCGAGCAGGACGCCGCGCGTCGTCATCGCGCAGGTCGCGAGCCCGATCCGAGGGTCAACCGATCTCAGCCCGCCACCGGCACGCGGGCCGAACTGTCCCTTCCGCGACGAAATGTCGTCTAACGAAGCTTCGGGGCATGTCCCACCGCGAGCCCCTGGGCGGTTGACTCAGCTCTTATCGATGTTCCAGAACACCAGCAGAGGGGCGTGCAATACACCGCTGACATTGGAGCGCCAGGCGAAGGGCTGCGTGTATTGGCCGACCGGGATGTCGGGCAACGCTTGCCACAGATGCCGGTGCAATGCCTCTAGCGCCGCCTGATCGGCGCCTTCGTCGGCGGCGCGAATATAGTTTGCGCGCAGCTCCTCGGTCTTGGGGTCGCACGGCCAGCCGAACCAGTTCTTGCCGTCGCAGTTCGAGTTGATCGCGAAATTGGCCAAGGGCGACGACATGGTGGTGCCGCCGACGGTAGTGTGGAACAGGTTCCAGCCGCCCTGCCCCGGCGGCTCCTTCTTGGCCCGCCGCGCCACCATCGTTCCCCAGTCGCTGACGGCGATGTCGACATTGACGCCGATCTTGCGCAGATTGTCGGCAGTGACGTCGCCGAGTGCCGCGATGCTCGGGATCTCCTGGGTCGTCAGCATGACGATCTTTTCGCCCTTGTAGCCCGCCTCGGCGAGCAGAGCCTTGGCCCGTGCCAAATCCTGCTGGCGATAATTTTCCGAACCCGCCTCGGTGCCGTTGTCGCTGCCGCAGACGAAGAACGACCAGCATTGGCGCCACCAGCGCTTGTCGCCAAAGGCGGCGCTCGCGTATTCGCGCTGGTCGACGAGAAGCGCCAGCGCCTGCCGCGCCTTCGGATTGTTGAATGGCGGGTAGAGGCTGTTCGGCCGGATGATGCCGTAGGAGTCGATCGGCGACACCTTGCCGATCACAACGCCTTCCGCATGTTCAAGCACCGGGATCTGATCTTGCGGCAGTTGGTCGATCATGTCGACCTCGCCGCGCTGCAAGGCGCTCGATTTGGTGAACGAGTCCGGCAGCACGATCCATTCGACCCGGTCGAGCTTGGCCACCTTGCCGCCGGCCATCCCGTCGGGCGGCTCGGCGCGCGGGACGTAATCGGGGTTCTTTTCATAGACGACCTTGGCGCCGGGGTTCCATTCGCCGCGGACAAAGCGGAACGGCCCCGAGCCGATCGTCGTCGTCACCGCTTTGAATGGGTCGGTCGCCGCATCCTCGGCGCGCATGATGTCGGCGTCGAGCGAGCCGAGCGCAAACTCGACAAAGGCGAACGGCTCCTTGAGACGAATGACGAAGGTTTTGTCGTCGGTCGCTTCGATCTTGTCGATGAACTTCGCCAGCGCCTGGCCGAGCGTGTTGCGCACCATCCAGCGCTTGATCGACGCGATGACGTCCTTGGTCGTGACCGGCTGGCCGTCATGAAATTTGAGCCCCGGCCGCAATGTGTAGGTATGG
>DATKHX010000575.1:0-12233 GCA_035510075.1 Allostellaceae bacterium | reverse complement strand
CCTGCCGGCGGTGCTGATCGGCGCGCGCGACTATGTGCAGGCGCAACGCGAGCGGCGGCGCATATTGGCCGAGATGAAGCCGGTCTATGCCGATTACGACGTGCTGGTGACCGCCGCGGCGGGCGACCCGGCGCCGCGGCTCGACGCCTGGCGGACGATCGAGTTCTGGCGCCGGCCGTCATTGACGACGCCGTTCAACGTGACCGGCGGCCCAGCCTTGGCGCAATGCATCGGCTTCAGCGGGAGCGGCCTGCCGTTGTCGATGCAGGTCGTCGGCCGGCCCTTTGCCGAGACCACGGTGTTGCGGGTGGCGCACGCCTACGAGCGGGCGACCGAGTGGCGGACGCGCCGGCCGCGGCTTGATCCCGCCGCGGCGTTCTCGACCGAGCTGCCGCCGGTCCCCGATCCCGAACCCGCCGATGTCGACGCCGCGACCCGCGATCGCGCCGCCAGCGCCCGCCGCGCGGCCGGCCTCACCCTCACCGACCGGCAGTTCGCGATGATCTGCGCCGCCGCCCCCTATGTTGAGGCCATGACCGGCCGGCTCTACCGCGAGCGCCATTGGGCCGAGGAGCCGGCCAACATCTTCCAGTTTGGCGGCTGACGCATCTCTCGGATCGCTCAGAAGCGCTTGCGCGGACCCGTTGCCGCGGCGGTGTGCCGGGACTAGCTTTATCCGAGCATCATCGGGAGCAGAAAATGCGCGAACGTGCCTTTGTCCGCGAAGTCGGCATGCGCGACGGGCTGCAAAGCCTCGCCGAGATCATGCCGACCGAGCAAAAGCTCGCCTGGCTCGACGCCGAGCACGCTGCCGGGGTGCGCGAGATTGAGGTCAGTTCGTTTGTCCCGCCAAAGCTCTTGCCGCAGCTCGCCGACGCCGAAGCGGTCGTGCGCCATGCGCTGACCTTGCCCGGCCTCACCGTGTCGGCGCTGATCCCGAACCTCAAAGGGGCCGAGCGCGGCCTGGCGTTGGGCGTGCACGAGATGAATTTCGTGCTGTCGGTCAGCGAGGGGCACAACCGCGCCAATGTCCGTCGCTCGACCGCCCAGTCGGTCGAGGATTTCCAACGCGTCGTAGCGTTGTGCGATACCGCGCCCGAGGACAAGCGCCCGCGCCTGACCTGCGGGCTCGCCACCGCATTCGGCTGCACGATCGAAGGGGCGGTCGACGAGGAGCGGGTGCGCCGCATCGCGGTCGAGGCCGCCGAAGCGGGGGCCGACGCGATCATGCTCGCCGACACCGTGGGTTACGGCCAGCCGGCGGCGGTCGAGCGGGTTTTCCGCCGGGTCATGGCCGATGTGGCGCCACTGCCGGTCGGCGGCCATTTCCACGACACCCGCGGGCTCGGCCTCGCCAACGTGCTGGCGGCATTGAACGCCGGCGCGCGCTCGTTCGACGCCTCGCTGGGCGGCCTCGGGGGCTGCCCCTACGCGCCGGGTGCGACCGGCAACATCGTCATCGAGGATCTCGTCTTCATGCTCGAGGCGATGGGGTTCGACACCGGGGTCGACCTCGCCCGGCTGGTCGAGGTCCGCCAGCTGGTGCACGGCGCATTGCCGAACGTCGTCCAATACGGCGCCATCGCCAAAGCCGGCCTCCCCAAGAACTTCCACACCGCGCCCGTCGCGCAAGCGGCGGAGTAGATCGCGGGACGACGGCCGCCTCTCACCCTCCCACGCAAGCGGGAGAGGGACGGGGTGAGGGCCGAGGTCGCAGGTATCACTCAGAAGGGGCGGACCATGGTCGAGGAACCAATCTCATCCGAGCGCTTCGCGGTGCTCGTCGAGCAAGCGGGGTTGACGTTGACCCCGGAGCAGTTCGACGAGCTGCGGGAGGGCTACCGCTTTGTCGCGCGCATGCAGAAGAGCGTGCGGCGGCCGCGCGACCGGGCGGCCGAGCCGGCGCATATCTTTGTGCATCCGCGGGTGGAGGGTTGATGATGGACCCGACGCAGCTGACGATCGCCGAGGCGAGCCGTGCCATCCGCGAGGGTACCCTGTCGCCGGTTGCGTTGACCGAGGCGTATCTCGACCGGATCGCCGCGCTCGACGGCGAATTGCACAGCTATGTGCTGGTGTTGCGCGACCAGGCGCTGAAAGCGGCCCAGATGCCCGCGCGCGGCCCCTTGCACGGCATCCCGATCGGCCTCAAGGACATATACAAGACATCGGGCATCCGCACGACGGCGGGCTCGCGGCGCTATCTCGATCATGTGCCCAATGAGGATGCCGAGACCTGGGTGCGGCTGCGCAACGCCGGCGCGGTCCTGCTCGGCAAGCAGGAGACGCACGAATTCGCGATCGGCGGTCCCGATTTCACATTGCCGTTCGAGCCGGCGCGCAACCCGTGGAACACCGCGCATTATCCGGCGGGGTCGTCGAGCGGCTCGGCGGCTGCTGTCGCGGCCGGGCTGTGCGCCGGGGCGATGGGCTCGGACACCGGCGGCTCGATCCGCGGCCCGGCCGCCTATTGCGGCATTGTCGGCCTGAAGCCGACCTACGGCCGGGTCAGCCGGCGCGGCGTTTTCCCGCTGTCCTACACGCTCGACCATTGCGGCCCGCTGACCCGCACGGTCGAGGATTGCGCGATCATGATGCAGGCGCTCGCCGGCTATGATCCGCTCGACCCGGCTTCGGCCGATATGCCGGTGCCGGATTACCGCACCGCGTTGACGTCGCGGCTAGATGGGCTCCGGATCGGCGTCGTCCGCCATTTCCACGAGCGCGATGCGGTCGCCCAATTCGGCGCCGACAGCGCGCCGAGCCCCGTTTATGCCGCGGCGTTCGACGCTGCCTGCCGGGCGTTGGAGAGCCTCGGCGCGCGGCTCGTCGATGTGCAATTGTCGCCGCTGGTCGACTATCTCGACGCCAATCGGCTGATCATGCTGGCCGAGGCCTATGCGCTGCACGAAAAGGATTTTCGCGAGCGGCCGCAGGATTTCGGCCACCACATGTTCGCGCGGATAGCACTCGGGGCATTTCTCAGCGCCGCCGATTATGTCGAGGCGATGCGTCAACGCCGCGAGCTCGCGGTCGAGTTCGCCCGCGCGATCGACGGCCTCGACGCCGTTGTTTCGGCCAACTCGACCGGGCCGGCGCCGCGCATCGACGCGATCCCGACCTATTCGACGTTCGAGCGCGCCTCCTATACCGGCCCCTACAATCTGACCGGCTCGCCGGCATTGTCGGTGCCGATCGGTTTCGAAGACGGGCTGCCGCTCGCCTTCCAGATCGTGGGCCCGCCATTCGACGAAGCGGGCGTCATGCGCGTTGGCCATGCCTTTGAGCACGCAACCGATTTCCACCGCCAGCGCCCGCCGATCGCCGCCTCCTTGCCGTAGCATCGATGACGCCGAGGTCCCGAGCACAATGGCGGGGCCGCCTTACCCCGTCATTCGCCGCAGCAGACCTTCTTTTCCGATGTACCGGGATGCCAAAGCGCTGCCGCGCCGCTGATCCAGCTCCATCAGCAGCCGCAACACCACGTCGAAAGACCTGTAGATGTCGTGCAGGATTAACGCCATGCACAGCAAACCGTGATCATTCAGGCGATCAAGCTTCATGAAATCACGGATAAAAACAGCGTCTGCATCGACTATTTGGCTGAATCCTCTGTAAATGTCATTGTTGACCAGCATCGGCTGAATCGTTCGCGACCTTGCGGATGGCCAAAATCGATGAAAAATAAAACCGCGCGACCGCAAAAACCGTTCTACATCCGAAAATAGCGGCTGATCGATATACAGCGGCAGAAATTCGACCTCCGTCTGGATAACGGTGCATTCCGACAACCGTCGTCTGGCATTCTTGAATACCAGCAGCTCCCCGCCCTGGATGTCAATTTTCAAATAATCCAATTTGGAAATGTCCGATACATCGTCGAGGCGGAGCGTCTCTACAACCTCCTCCTTTACCACGGTGCCCCATTGAGCAAATCCATGGAAATATTGATAGAGCGCCGTGTTCGGCTCGAGCAGCGAGGTCATGCCCGAGGCTTGGCAAAGCCGTAATGTATGACGTTGGCCGTCGGCGATCACATAAGGCAGATAAATCTCGTTGGGACCTTTTGCCTCGTTTAGTAACTTCAGCGCCTCCTTATTTGGCTCAAATCCCACGACCCGAGCCATGCCGTTGGCCAACAGCTCCTTGTAAGGCGGGATTTCATCGATCGGATTGGCGCCGATGTCGACAATATTCAGCACCGGCAGTTGATCGACAATTTCTGAAAGGGAGAGGAATTTAGCTGATCGCACGATGTCTCTCGAGCAACGAAAGGAATCTAGGCCGGCACTCTAGCATACGATGGCGGGTGACGCCGCGATGCGCGAGAGCGTAATGTCCGCAGCTGAGCCGAATGGCGCGAGCAAACGAGGACGGCATGAGCACAAGCGACGGATTTGCCCATCCCGAATTCCTGATCAGCACCGAAACCTTGGAGCGGCGGCTCGGCGAGCCGGGGTTGCGCGTGCTCGACTGCACGACGCACCTGATCCCCGATCCAAAGGCGACCTATCAGGTCGTGCCGGGGCGTGCCGATTTCGAAAAGGGCCACATCCCCGGCGCGCAGTTCGTCGATCTGCAACGTGACTTGTCGGACAATTCCCATCACCTGCGCTTCATGCTTCCCCCGGCGCAGGCGTTCGCCGCGGCGATGAGCCGGGTCGGCGTCGGAGCGGGAATGCAGGTCGTCCTCTACAGCACGACAACCCCGCAATGGGCGACGCGGGTATGGTGGCTGCTGCGCGTCTTTGGTTTCGACAGGGCTGCGGTGCTCGACGGCGGCTGGCAGAAATGGAGCCGCGAGGGCCGCCCGGTCGAAACCGGCCCGGTAAGCCCGCGCCCGCCTGGAAACTTTGTCGCGCGCGAAGAGCGGCCGCTGATGGTCGGCAAGGAAGAGGTGTTGCGCGCGATCGGCAATGGTGAGGTCTGCACCTTGAACGCGCTCGCGCCCGAGCAGCACGCCGGCACCGGCGGCAACAGCTATGGCCGGCCCGGACGGATCAAGGGCAGCATGAACCTGCCTGCCGCGCACCTCATCGATCCGGCGACCAGCGCCTTTCTGCCGGCCAACGAGCTGCGCCGCCGCTTCGACCGGGTCGGCGCTTTTGACAAAGAGGTCATCACCTATTGCGGCGGCGGCATTGCCGCGAGTGCGGATGCGTTTGCGCTCGTCATGCTCGGCCACCCGAATGTCAGGCTCTACGACGCCTCGATGAGCGAGTGGGCGATCGACCCGGCATTGCCGATGGAGACCGGCTGATGCCCGCGCCGGAGAACAGTCCGAAGCTGGTGCTGACCGACGCGGCCACTGCAGAGGACGAGGCGGTCATCCGCGACGGGCTCGGCGCCTACAATCTCGAAAAAGCGGGCTATCGAGACTACCGCCCGCTTGCTGTGCTGGTTGCCGATCCCGCGACAGGCGAGATCGTCGGCGGACTGTATGGCAGCACCTCGATGGGGCTTCTGCGGGTCGATCGTTTTTTCCTGCCGGAAACGCTGCGCAAGCAAGGGCTCGGCAGCCGGATACTCAAGGCGGCCGAAGAAGAGGGCGCGCGGCGCGGCTGCACCCGCGCCGTTCTGTCGACGCTGTCCTTCCAGGCGCCCGGTTTCTACCGGCGCCAGGGCTGGGACGAGCTCGGCCGCATCGAATGCGACCCGCCCGGCCACACCCGGTTTATGATGACGAAGAGTTTGGCGGGCCGGTAGGTTTCACGGCTCGCCCGCCGCGCCCCATTCAATCGCGGGCCGCTTTGATCACTCGATGGCTCGTTGCAAGTGCGGAGGCCATCCGGGCCTCATAATGGGGCTCCTCCCGCTTGCCGCGGGTTCCGCGCTTGGCCCCGCTTGGCCGACGGCATAAAAGAAAGCCCGACGCCGCGTTCCAGCCCGAGGAGTGAGCCGATGCCCGACACGATGACGACGAACTCGCCGATCATCGCCGCCTATCGCGCCGCGACCGCGGGATCGGCGGCCGCCGCCGCGAAGGCCCACAGCCTGTTCCCGAGCGGCATCACTCATGATTCGCGCTATATCGAGCCTTACGGCCTCTACATCACCCGCGCCAAGGGGCCGCGCAAATGGGATGTCGACGGCCACGAATACGTCGATTATTTCGGCGGCCACGGCGCGCTGCTGCTCGGCCATTCGCATCCCAAAGTCGTCGCGGCGGTGCATGAGCAGATCGAGCGCGGGACGCATTACGGCGCCAGCCACGAGACCGAGATCGCCTGGGCCGAATGGGTGCTGAAGCTGGTGCCGTCGGCCGAGCGGGTGCGGTTTACGTCCTCGGGCACCGAGGCGACGCTGATGGCGGTGCGGCTGGCGCGCGCCTTCAGCGGCAAATCGAAGATCATTCGCTTCAAGCATCATTTCCACGGCTGGCACGACCATATGACCTCGGGGTTTGCCAACCATTTCGACGGCAGCCCGACGACCGGGGTGTTGCCCGGTGTCGCCGGCAACGTGCTGCTGGCCGAGCAGAACGACACCGACGGTCTCGCCCGGCTCTTGGAGCAGCATGACGACATCGCCGCGGCGATCTTGGAGCCGACCGGCGCTCACGGCGCGCGGCTGCCGATCGAGCCGCAATTCCTGCACGCGCTGCGCGAATTGACCCGCCAGCACGGCGTGTTGCTGATCTTCGACGAGGTCGTCACCGGCTTTCGCGTGGCGCCGGGCGGGGCGCAGGCCGAATACGGCGTCACCCCCGACCTGACGACCCTGGCCAAGATCCTGTCGGGCGGACTGCCCGGGGGGGCCGTCACCGGGCGCAAGGACATCCTCGACCTTCTCGACTTTCAGGTGACCAAGGCTGCCGACCGCGAGAAGATCGCCCATCCCGGCACCTTCAACGCCAACCCGCTGTCGGCTGCGGCCGGGACGGCGGCATTGGCGATCGTCGGCACGACCGACGCCTGTGCCCGCGCCAATCGCTATGGCGAAAGCCTGCGCCAGCGCATCAACGAGGTCTTCGAAGAAGAGCGGCTGCCGTGGGCGGCCTACGGCACCTTTTCGATGCTGCACATTTTCACCAACCCGGACCGCGTTTCGATCACCCCCACCCGCTTCGACCCGCACCAGCAATCGACCGCGAGCCTGACCGGCAACCGGCAGGCCGACATCGTCCACAAATTGCGGCTCGCGATGATGACGAACGGCGTCGATTTCAGCGCCAGCCCCGGCGGCCTCGTTTCCGCCACCCATGGCGAGCGCGAACTGGAAGACACGATCGCGGCACTGCGCCAAACCGTGCATATGCTGAAGCAGGAGGGCGAGATCTGATCTCGCCGCCGGCCGCCCCCTTTTTCGCTCGAATTCCCGCTTAACCGGGTAATTTCGCCGATCGGCGCGCTCAGCGTAATTTATCACATGTAATTATAATGGCTTAGGAGCCAATTCCCGTGCACGGCCAAACGGGAATTCTGTCCTATGATTCGGGAATTATTTCGACATAACCGGGAATATCGTTGCGCCTACCGGAATACCAAAAAGGCCTCCGTCGCGGACGCATCGGAAATCCATTGACCAAGGCTACACCCGGTTTGTGGCGAAATGCGGTCCGGTTTCCAATATTGATGCTACGCGACCGGCGGGGACCAACTCACGCGCGGATGCATGGACTGTGCAACCTGAAATTCATGACGCCGTGTTCCGGCGAATTCCTGGCCCTGGCTTCGACGCGCCGGGCTTGAGCAACAGCCAAACCTGACCTTATCTTCGATGATGGCTTCGCCGACCGCATCCTTCCATCCCGCCGTTGCCGCGTGGTTCGAGCGCAGCTTTGCAACACCGACGGCGGCGCAGGCCGAAGCCTGGCCGGCGATCCAGGCTGGTCGCCATGTGCTGATCGCCGCCCCGACGGGCTCAGGCAAGACGCTCGCCGCGTTTCTGGCGGCGCTCGACGGGCTCGTGCGTCAAGGGCTCGCAGGCGAATTGCGCGACGAAACGCAAATCGTCTACGTCTCGCCGCTAAAGGCGCTGTCGAACGACATCCGTAAGAACCTCGAAGCCCCGCTCGCCGGCATCCGCGAGGAATTGCGCGCGCAGGGCTTGGCTGATGTCGAAATCCGCAGCTGGGTGCGCACCGGCGACACGCCCGCCGGCGAACGCCAGCAGATGGGCCGCCGCCCGCCGCACATTGTCGTCACCACCCCGGAATCGCTCTACATCCTGCTCGGCTCGCAATCGGGGCGTGCGATGCTGAAGACGACTCGGACGGTTATCGTCGACGAGATTCATGCGGTGGCGGCGAACAAGCGCGGCAGCCATCTCGCCGTGTCGCTCGAGCGGCTCTCGGACCTCGCCGGTGACAAGTTGCTGCGGATCGGCCTCTCGGCGACGCAAAAGCCGATCGAAACCGTGGCACGGTTCCTCGTCGGCGCCGGCGGTGAGGAGTGCACGATCGTCGACACCGGCCACCGCCGCGCCCGCGACCTTGCGATCGAGGTGCCGTCCTCGCCACTCGAAGCGGTGATGTCGGGCGATGTTTGGCACGAGGTCTACGACCGTCTTGCCGAGCTGGTCCGCGAGCACCGCACGACCCTGGTTTTCGTCAACACCCGGCGGCTCGTCGAGCGGGTGACGCGCCATCTTTCCGAACGCCTCGGCGCCGAGGACGTGGCGGCGCATCACGGCAGCCTCGCCAAGGAATTGCGCCTCGACGCCGAGCAGCGGCTCAAAGCCGGCGCGTTGCGGGCGCTGGTCGCGACCGCCTCGCTCGAATTGGGCATCGACATCGGCGAGGTCGACCTC
Organism: Allostellaceae bacterium; assembly: GCA_035510075.1. Classification (GTDB taxonomy): domain Bacteria; phylum Pseudomonadota; class Alphaproteobacteria; order ATCC43930; family CGMCC-115725; genus AP-15. Next base: position 3,482 of record DATKHX010000575.1, on the reverse strand, counting down.
GTCTGCCAGCTCGGTTCGCCGCGCGCGATCGCGACTTTCTTACAGCGTGTCGGCCGGTCCGGCCACGCCGTCGATGGCACGCCCAAAGGCCGGCTCTTTCCATTGTCGCGCGACGAGCTCGTCGAATGCGCGGCATTGCTCGACAGCGTGCGCCGCGGCGAGCTCGACCGGCTGACCATCCCGAAAGGCCCGCTCGATGTATTGGCGCAGCAGATCGTCGCCGAAGTCGCGGCACAGGAATGGAGCGAGGACGCGCTTTACGCGCTCTTCCGCCGCTCATGGCCGTTCCGCGACCTGCGGCGCGAGGATTTCGACGCGGTCATCGCCATGCTGGCGGGCGGGTTCACGACAAGACGCGGGCGCCGTGGAGCGCTGATCCACCATGACGGCGTCAACCGGCGGCTGCGTGAGCGCCGCGGCGCACGGCTCGTGGCGCTGACCTCGGGTGGCACCATCCCCGACAATGCCGATTACCAGGTGATGCTGGAGCCGGAAAACCAGCAGATCGGCACCGTCAATGAGGATTTCGCGGTCGAGAGCCTGGCGGGCGACATCTTTCAGCTCGGCAACACCTCCTATCGCATCCTGCGGGTCGAGCGCGGCACCGTCCGGGTAGCCGACGCCGAGGGGCTGGCGCCGAACATCCCGTTCTGGCTCGGCGAAGCCCCCGGCCGCAGCGACGAGCTGTCGCGATCGGTCTCGCGCCTGCGCGAAGGGGTCGCCGAACGATTGCTCCCGCTGTCGGATCGCACATCAGCCCTCTCCCCCCTTGAGGGGGGAGGAGAGGGCGGGGACCTATCGCGAAGGGGCGAGGAGGATGAGGTGGGCGCCGGCGGGCGCGGTGGAATCCCCCACCTCACCCTGCCCTCTCCGCCCCCAGGGGCAGAGAGGGGATTAACAGACTGGTTGGTTGATGAGGTCGGGGTCGCCGAGCCGGCCGCCGACCAGGTGACCGAATACCTCGCTGCGGCGCGGGCGGCACTCGGCGTATTGCCGACTCATGACACGATCGTGATCGAGCGGTTTTTCGATGCGGTCGGCGGCATGCAACTGGTCGTCCATTCGCCTTACGGTAGCCGCGTCAACCGCGCCTGGGGCCTCGCTCTGCGCAAGCGCTTTTGCCGCAAGTTCAATTTCGAGATTCAGGCGGCCGCGACCGAGGACAACATCGTCTTATCCCTGACCACGGCGCACAGCTTCGATCTCGCCGAAGTCCAGCGCTATCTGCATTCGGCGAGCGTGCGGCAGCTGTTGACCGAAGCGCTGTTGGACGCGCCGATGTTCATGACCCGGTGGCGCTGGGTCGCCGGGGTCGCTTTGTCGCTGCCGCGTTTTCGCGGCGGCAAAAAAGTGCCGCCGCCGCTGTTGCGCATGGATGCAGAGGATCTGTTGGCAGGGGTCTTTCCCGACCAGATCGCCTGCGCCGAGAACCTCGCCGGCGCCCGCGAGATCCCCGATCACCCGCTGGTCCGCCAGACGATCGCCGACTGTCTCGACGAGGCGATGGACGCCGCCGGGCTGGAGCGGCTGCTCGCCGGCATCGAAGCCGGCGATATCCGCGTTATTGCCCGCGATCTGACCGAGCCGTCGCCGCTTGCTCTCGAAGTGCTGTCGGCGCGGCCCTATGCCTATCTCGACGACGCTCCACTGGAGGAGCGCCGCACCCAGGCGGTCATGGCGCGCCGCTGGCTGGCACCCGAAGAGGCCGAGGAGATCGGCCGGCTCGATCCTCAGGCGATCGAGCGGGTGCGCGAGGAGGCCTGGCCCGACCCGGCCAATGCCGACGAGCTGCACGACGCGCTAGACTGGCTCGGTTTTGTCACCGCGGACGAGGCGCGGGCGGAAGCCGGCTGGAATGAATGGCTAGCGTGCCTTGCCGCCGAGAAGCGCGTCGCCCGATTGCTTCTGCCGCAAGTGGGATCGCTTCCACAGCGCACGCACCCCTCCGCCGTCATGCCCGGACTTGATCAGGGCATCCACGCAACCGCGCTTACTGCCAAAACAAGCACTGAGGAAGAGGACAAAGGCGTGGATGGCCGGGACAAGCCCGGCCATGACGACCGGACCGATGTTCGCGAAGGACCGGTGCTATGGATCACAGCCGAGCGGCTGCCGCTGTTCCGCGCGTTGTGGCCCGATGCCGGTCTCGACCCGCCGATCGTCACGCCGGCAGCGTATCAAAAAGAGTGGCCGCGCGACGAGGCGCTGGTCGAGATCCTGCGCGGCCGTCTCGACGGGCAAGGGCCGGCGACAAAGGAGGGGCTTGCCCGGGCGCTGAGAGTGGAGGCCAGCGAGATCGCCGCGCCGCTGGCCGCGCTCGAAGCCGAGGGTTTCGCGCTGCGCGGGCATTTTACGCCAGGCGCCGAAGAGGAGGAATGGTGCGAGCGGCGGTTGCTCGCCCGCATTCACCGCTACACGATCGGCCGGCTGCGCGCCGAGATCGAGCCGGTGGCGGCCCGCGACTTCCTGCGCTTCCTGCTCGAATGGCAGCGCGCCGCACCCGATGCCCGAATGGAAGGGCCCGACGCGCTCGAAGCCGTTATCGGCCAGCTCGAAGGCTTTCAGGCACCGGCCGGCGCCTGGGAAACCGAAATCCTGCCGGCGCGGCTCGCCGATTACGAGCCGGCCTGGCTCGACGACCAATGCCTCGCGGGCCGCGTCGCTTGGGCGCGGTTGCGGGCGCCTTCCGGGCGGACCTACGAACGCGGCGCATCGCCGGTGCGGTCGACCCCGATCGCTCTGCTGCCGCGCCGCCACGTCTCGGTATGGGCGTCGCTGTCGCCAAGTGCCGAGGCGACGCAGCCGAGTGCCAAGGCGCGCGCCGTCGCCGACTGCATCCGCGAGCACGGCGCTTCGTTTTTCGACGAACTGGTCGAGGGCGCCCATTTGCTGGCACCCCAGGTCGAAGAGGCCCTGGCCGAGCTGGTGGCGATCGGCGTCGTCAATTCGGACAGCTTCGCCGGGCTGCGCGCCTTGCTGGTGCCGTCCGAGAAGCGCTCGCGCCGGCGACGGCGGCGTCCGATCTTCGGCATGGCGGATGCCGGCCGTTGGGCGTTGGCGCGGCGGGGCGCGACGCGGCCCGCAGGCGAGATTGTCGAGCACATCGCACGCGCGTTGTTGCGCCGCTATGGCGTCGTGTTCTGGCGGATGCTCGAGCGTGAGGCGCCGTGGCTGCCGCCGTGGCGCGAGCTGTTGCGCGTCTACCGGCGGCTCGAAGCGCGCGGCGAGATCCGCGGCGGGCGTTTCATCGCCGGCCTGACGGGCGAGCAGTTCGCCCTGCCCGAGGCGATCGCGCCGCTGCGCGCGATCCGCAACAAGTCGCGCGACGGCAGTCTGGTCAGCGTCTGCGGTGCCGATCCGCTCAACCTGGTCGGCCATCTGCTCGCGGGAACACGCGTGCCGAACCTGACCAGCGCACGCGTCCTCTTCCGCGACGGCGCGCCGATCGCAACCCTTGTCGCCGGCGAATTCACCGCGCTCGA
>DATKHX010000574.1:0-8790 GCA_035510075.1 Allostellaceae bacterium | reverse complement strand
TTCCTTTGGCGGCGGCGGCTACACCGCGTTGCAGCGCGCGGCGCTCTTGCAGATGGCGTGGGACCACGTCTCTTCCGCGCTCGACGGCCGCGAATCCGCGTTCGAATTGCATGCAAGCGGCGGCGTCCCGGCGTGGCGCGGGCGATTGCGCCACAATTTCGCGAGCTACAACGACCTCGCCAACCGGGTCGCCGGCGCGCTCGGGATCGCGATGCCGGAGATCGACCTCGACCACCTCCGCGAAATGCCGTGGGCCCCCCGCCGCCCGGTCACTCCCCCGGCGCCGAGCGGCGAGAAGAACTAGCCCCGCAGGTTGCCGTGCTCCGTCACCCCGCCGGGCAGCGTCGGGGGTTAAGGGTCTGGGGCGCGCGCTAACCCGCGGCGGCTTTTTTGCTGAACCAAGCTATGATTGCGGTCGGCGACGCCCGCAAAACACAAACACAGGGGAGACGCGATTATGCGTTGGATGGACGGGAGCAGGTTTTGCGCGGCGGTGCTGGCCGCGCTCGTGCTCGCCAGCGGGGCCGCGGCCGCGGCCGCGGCCTTGGATCGGATCCGTCAAGACAAGACGATCCGGATCGCGTTTCGCGACGACGCGCCGCCCTTTTCGTTCAAGGGCAAGAGCGCCGAGCCGGTCGGCTACATGGTCGATTTGTGCCGGGCGGTGGCAAACAACCTGGCCTCGCAATTGAACCTGTCGTCGCTGAACGTCGTCTATGTGCCGGTTACCGCCGCCGACCGGTTCGAAGCGATTGCCCAAGGCAAAGCCGATCTACTGTGCGAGCCGACGACACAAACCCTGTCGCGGCGTCGGCAGGTCGACTTTTCGATCCCGACATTTGTCGATGGCGCCGGCCTGTTGATCCGCAATGACGGCCCGAAGAGCCTGATGGCGCTCGGCGGCCACAAAATCGGCGTGCTTGCCGGCACCACGACCGAGGACGAATTGCGCGCTTCGTTGAAGGACGCCGGCATCACGGCCGAGGTCATTCCGGCGAGCACCCATGACGAGGGGTTGGCGATGCTCGACGATGGCAAGGTCTCGGCTTATTTCGCCGATCGCGGGATCCTGATGTTCCTCGCCGAGCAGAGCAAGGCGCCGGCCAAGCTGCTGCTCGCCGACAATTACCTGACGATCGAGCCCTATGCCCTGGCCTTGCCGCATGGCGACGAGGATTTTCGGCTCGCCGTCGATCGCGCGCTCAGCACGATCTATCGCTCGGGTCAGATCGCCCCGATCTTCACCCACACTTTTGGCGCCAAGACCAAGCCGAGCCAGATTCTGCAATCGCTTTACTTGATCTCGGCGCTGCCCGAATGAGGGACGCCGGCGTCGAGCCTGGAACTCTGCTTCTGACAGCTAACCATCGGCGAGTAAAAACGGTCGATAGTCACCGCCGATGGAACATCCGGTTGTCCTGATCACAGGCGCCCGGACTGGCATCGGCCGCGGTGGCTTGCTCGCGCGGTCACGAGGGCGCGCAGGAGGCTGCGGGGCAACGCCATTGCCTCGTAGACCGCGGCCCCGACCTCCTTCAATGCCGGGCGCGAGCGCACGCCCGAGCGGCCGACGACCTCGATCCCGGCGAGCCGGAACAGCAGCGTCGCGCGCGGCAGATGCGTGCGGTCGCTGACAAGCACGATCGTCCGCCAGCCGCGGGCGCGCAGCAGCATCGAGGTCTCGCGAGCATTGCCCAGTGTGTCTTGCGCATTGGGCTCGACCACAAGAGCCGCCGCCGGGACGCCGCGCGCCGATGCCGCCATCCGCATGATCTCGGCTTCCGGCTCCGGACCCTTGCCGCCGCCCGAAAGCAGCATGACCGGGGCCACTCCCTCCCAATAAAGCTGCACTCCGCGCTCGACACGCCGATCGAGCCCCGGCGACGGCGTGCATCCGAGCACGACGATCGCATCAGCTTTGGGCGAGCTCGGCATATCTTACTGGCCCGCGGCTGACCGAAACGGAAGAGGGGGTAAGGGCCTTTGCTTCGGGCAACGGGTCATTGAACGCTCGGTTCCCAGTTCCCATCTAGTGCCAATCGTGTTTCGACCAGGGCACGGCTCTATGCGGTGCGCTCGCGGGCAAACCGAACAGCGGCTCCCAAAATTGAAATGTGATCTGATTCGGCGAGAGCGCCGGATCGGGAACTCTGTGCTTAAGGAAGCTCTATGACTATCGGTACCGTGAAGTGGTTTAATACGCAGAAGGGCTATGGATTTATCCAACCCGAAGACGGCTCCAAAGATGTGTTCGTGCATATCTCCGCCGTCGAGCGCTCGGGTCTGGGCCATCTGGTCGAGGGCCAACGGATCAGCTATCAGCTCGAACGCGGCCAGCAGGGCAAGACCTCGGCCGTGGACCTCCAGTCGGCGTAAGCGCCGAACGATCTTCTAACGTAAATCACGCGTTAGGCAAAAGGGGCTCGGGCGGCACCATCAGGCGAGCCCGAGCCCTCGCGTTCTGGAGGTGGCGATGTCAGAGCACAAATACCGGGTCGGCCAGGCGGTCGAATTCTTTCCCGACCCCGGCGTCGACCGGGCGAGCCGAGGCCGCTACACCATCGTCCGACTGCTCCCGCACGAGGGAAGCACGCCGCAATACCGAGTTAAGAACACCACCGACGGGCATGAACGGATGGCCCGGGAAACCCAGCTGGGCCCGCGGTAGCCCGAGGCCCGCTAATCGAGCGGTCCGGCGCCGCGGCAGAACCGAGCAAGGACGGAACGCATCATGTTCGTGCGACTCAAACTGGAAAACTCCCGTGACGGGCTCGTTGCCACAATCTCGGAGCGTGATGCCGACGGCAAGATTGCCGGGCCGCCGATGATCTTTCTGGCGCGGACCAGGGAAGAAGCCAAGCGGAAGGCAAGCGACGTGGCCAAGGGCTTGGGGCTGACCAGCTACCGGGTCATCGACAAATCGCAGCAGACTCAACGGCAAGACTCCGCTGCTTCCGATCGCGGATAAATGATAATGTGATTGCAAACTGCTCTATAGCTCAACCGAAGGTGAAGCCGCGGGCGCGCAGGTGCGGCGGGAAGGTTTGGCCCTCGGGCTGCGCCACCGCCTGGCGGATTTTGTCTTCCGACCAGCCATAAAAATCGGCGTAGCCGAAGGTTTCGGGGGCGCGCTGCTGCTCACGCGGCGGGGAATAGCGAGCAGCGCGGCGATGGTCGTACTCGCTGATGTCTTCGGCAAGATGCGAAGCGTCGTAGCGGTCGGTGTGAAGGGTCACGGCGAGCGGCAGACGCATGCTGACAAAGCCTTCGGCGGCGGGGTAGCCGACGCATAGCCCGGCAACGGGGAAGACCTTGGCCGGCAATTCCAATATTTCGGCGACGGCGTCGGCATGGTTGCGGATAACGCTGATCGGGCAGCAGCCGAGGCCCGCGGTTTCCGCCGCGAGAATGAAGGTCTGCATGACGAGGGCGGCGTCGACCGCAGCGTTGAAAAACCCTTCGAGGCGGCCGTTCTCAATCGCTTGGCCGCGGAGTTCGCCGATCGCCTCGAGGCGGCGCGCATCGCCGCAAAACACCAGAAATACGGGGGCGGCCCCGATCCACGGCATGTCAGAAATGAGTGCCGCCAACCGCTCGCGTCGGCCGTGCTCCACAACGCGGATCACCGACGCCTGCTGAAAATCCGATTTCGAGGAGGCTGAAAACGCCGCCCCGAGCAGCAGCCTCAACAACGTCTCGGACACTGGGCGCGCGGCGTAACGGCGATGGGTGCGGCGCTGCAACACTTGGCGCAGCCAGGGAATTTCCGGGACCTCGCCGGGCAATTCAGCCGCCTCGTCAAAGCGGGCATGCCATTCGGTTTCGTAGCTCGCGCTCATGCTGCCTCGCGATCTTGTCGACGACTTTGGCGCGGAATTATGCCGGGGCGAGACGGCTGATTTCGTCGGCGTCGAAGGTATAGCGTCGGCTGCAGAATTCGCAGGTGACGGTGGTCACCCGCTCTTTCTGCATGTCATCCAGCTCGTCGGCGGGAAAGGCGCGCAGGATTCGCTCGATGCGCTCGCGCGAGCAGCGGCAGCGCGCTTCGAGCGGGTGGGTGTCGTAGACCCGCACACCGTCTTCGTGAAAGAGGCGGAACAACAGCCGATGCGGGGCGAGGCCCGGGTCGACCAGTTCGCCCGGCGTGGCCGAGCTCATCAGCACCATCACGCGCCGCCAGCCATCCTCGACATCGTCGGCGATGACGCCGTAGCCGCCCTCCGGCGGAACCCGTTGCAGCATCAGCCCGCCCGCGCGCCAGCTGCCGCCCGGCCCGGTCTTGCCGACGGCGAGCTTGATCCCGGCCTGGATCTGCTCCGATTGCCGGAAATAATGCTGCGCGCAATCCGCCAAGGTAGCGCCGGCAAGCTCGACAATGCCTTGGTAGCGGTCGGTTTCTTCGCCCTGGTCGACGGTGAAGGCGATATAGCCGGCGCCGAGCAGCCGCGGCACGGAGAGGTCGGCCGTCGCGCCGCTAGTGGCGACGGCATCGAGCTTCGACTGGTCGTACTGGGCATAGCCGCGCACGGCACCATCGGTCGACACATCGGCGACGATCATCCGGATCGGGCCGTCGCCTTTGGTCTGCAACGTGAAAACGCCGTCGTATTTGAGCGCGCCGGCGAGCAGTACGGCGAGCGTGATCGCCTCGCCCAGCATTGCCGCTACGTGTTCGGGATAGGCATGCTGCGAGAGAATGCGGTCGATCACGGGGCCGAGTCGGACGAGCCGACCGCGCAACGCGAAGGGCTCGATCTGAAACGGCTGGACGAGATCGTCCGGGACGACCTGGCTGGGTGCAGTCAAATTCCTATATCCCTTCGCCCCGCGCGGGACTTGACGGTTTGGCGGCTCAGCCGAGGCACCAGGTCAGTATCCCCTTTTGCGCGTGCAGGCGGTTTTCCGCCTCGTCCCAGACGACCGATTGCGGGCCGTCGACGACACCGGCAGTGACTTCCTCACCGCGCTTGACCGGCAGGCAGTGCATGAAAATCGCATCGGGCTTGGCATGCGCCATCAGCGCCTCGTCGACGCGATAACGGGCGAGAAGATTGTGCCGGGTGCCGCCCCCTTCGTCGCCCATCGACACCCAGGTGTCGGTGACGACGCAATCGGCAGCGGCGACCGCCTCGCGCGGCTCGGCCGTCAGGTTGACGCGCCCGCCCTCGCGCCGCGCCCAATCGAGCAGCGCCGGGTTCGGCGATAGCTCCTCGGGACAGGCGAGCCGCAGCGCAAAGCCAAAGCGGACGGCGGCATGAACCCAGCTCGCCGCGACATTGTTGCCGTCGCCGCTCCAGGCCACGATCCGGCCGGCGAGCGGCCCCTTCTTCTCCTGCAACGTCATCACGTCGGCCATGATCTGGCACGGGTGCGAGGCGTCGGTCAGGCCGTTGATGACCGGCACGGTCGCGTGCCGCGCCAGCTCGACAAGCTTTTGCGGGTGATGGGTGCGGATCATGATCGCGTCGACATAGCGCGACAACACCCGCGCCGTGTCGGCCACGGTCTCGCCGCGGCCGAGCTGGCTGTCGGCGGTGTTCAGAAAGATCGTCTCGCCGCCGAGCTGGCGCATCGCCACCTCAAACGAAACGCGGGTCCTGGTCGACGGCTTCTCGAAGATCATCGCCAGGGTCTTGCCGGCGAGCGACCGGTCGCGGCGGCCGTTCTTGTAGGCGACGCCGACATCGAGAATGCCGTGCAGCTCGGCGCTGTCGAGCTGGTCGATGTCGAGGAAATGGCGTGGGCCGAGCCGGCCCTCGACCAGCGCCGGCCCGCGCGCGGCCCGCCTTACGCCGGCCATTCCCGCGCTACCTTGTGGAGCGTGTCCATCGCGTGGCCGATCTCGGCTTCGCCGACCACGAGCGGCGGCAACAGCCGCAGCACGTTGTCGCCGGCGGTCAGCGCCAACAGGCCGTTCTCGCGCAGCCGGGCCACTATGTCGCCGGCCGGCACGACGCAGCGGATGCCGAGCAGCAACCCGGAACCCCGCAACTCGGCGAAGAGCTTCGGATAGGCTTTGACCAATTCGTCGAGCCGGCCGCGGAACAGCTTTGCCGTGGCCTCGACGCGATCGAAGAAGCCGGGTTCGAGCATCACATCGAGAACGGCGTTGCCGGCCGCGACCGCCAACGGATTGCCGCCAAAGGTCGAGCCGTGGGTGCCCGGGACCATGCCGATTGCGGCGCGCTCGGTCGCCAGGCACGCGCCGATCGGAAACCCCCCGCCGAGCGCCTTGGCGATCGCCATGACGTCGGGAGCGACCCCGGACCATTCATAGGCGAACAACCTGCCGGTCCGCCCCATGCCGCTTTGCACCTCGTCAAAGATCAGCAAGAGGCCGAACTCGTCGGCGATCGCGCGCAAGCCGCGCAAGTATTCGTCCGAGCCCGGCCGCACGCCGCCCTCGCCCTGAACCGGCTCGACGATGATCGCTGCAGTTTCGCCGCCGATCGCGGCGCGCATCTCGTTCAGATTGCCAAAGGCGACATGGTCGAAACCGTCCATCGGCGGCCCGAAGCCTTCGAGATACTTCTCGTTGCCGGCAGCCGCGAGGGTGGCGAAGGTGCGGCCGTGAAACGAGCCTTCGCAGCCGATGATGCGGTAGCGCTCGGGATGGCCTGACTCGTGCTGGTATTTGCGCGCGACCTTCAGCGCCAATTCGCAGGCCTCCGCACCCGAATTGCCAAAAAAGACGGTGTCGGCAAAGCTGTTGTCGACGAGCCGCTGCGCCAGCCGCTCCTGCCCCGGGATGCGGAACAGGTTCGAGCTGTGCCACAGCTGCCCGGCCTGCTCGCGGACGGCTTCGACCAGATGCGGGTGGCAGTGGCCGAGCCCGGTCACGGCGATGCCGCTGGTGAAATCGAGAAATTTGTGGCCGGCCTCGTCGTAGAGCCAACAGCCTTCGCCATGGTCGACGGCGACATCCCACCGGCCGTAGGTCGGCATAACGGCTGTAATCACGGGGTTCTCCTGCGCGAAAAAAGTAGGAATACGGGGGCTGACGATGGCGAATTATCGTCGTCGCCGCGGGCCGGCCGGCCGGCCCCTGCGCACCCGTTCCCCAGACCGGCGGATATCGCCGGGATCGCGCACCATCGCCACTCTCCTCGTCACGGCAAGGCCAGGGTCGCCGGGCCGCCATCGGGCAGGAAAGTGATGGAGTATGGGGACGCCGAATCTCGCTGTCAATTCGGCCGCGGGGGCCGGCCCGTTCCCGAGGACACTCGGACTGGCGTCATCGCGTGCCGCGGGTTATTTGATCGCGCAAATGAGAGAGGATTCAGCCGACATGCGGCGTTTCGAGGGCACCGACAGCTATGTGGCGACACCGGACCTGCAGGTCGCGGTCAATGCCGCGATCGCGCTCGAACGCCCGCTGCTGGTTAAAGGCGAACCCGGCACCGGCAAGACCATCCTTGCCCACGAGATCGCCCGCGGCGTCGGCAAGGATTTGATCACCTGGCACATCAAATCGACCACCAAAGCGCAGCAGGGCCTTTACGAATACGACGCGGTGGCACGCCTGCGCGACGGCCAGCTCGGCGACGAACGGGTCCACGACATCGCGAATTACATCCTGCCGGGCAAGCTGTGGGAGGCGTTTGATGCCGATCAAGCTCCGGTGCTGCTGATCGACGAGATCGACAAAGGCGACATCGAATTTCCCAACGACCTGCTGCTCGAGCTCGACCGGATGGAGTTCTACGTTTACGAAACCCGGCAGACCATCCGCGCCCGCCAGCGCCCGGTCGTCATCATCACGTCGAACAACGAAAAAGAGCTGCCCGACGCGTTTCTGCGCCGCTGCTTTTTCCATTACATCCGCTTTCCCGATCGCGAGACGATGGAGAAGATCGTCGATGTTCATTTCCCTGACCTCAAGCACGAGCTGGTGCACGAGGCGCTGACGATCTTTTTCGACGTGCGCCAGGCGCCGGGCTTGAAAAAGAAACCGTCGACCTCAGAATTGCTCGACTGGCTCAAATTGCTGCTGGTCGAGGACGTCTCGCCCGAAACCCTGCGCGCCCGCGATCCTTCGAAGCTGATCCCGCCCTTGCACGGCGCGTTATTAAAAAACGAGGAGGACGTGCACCTGTTCGAGCGCCTCGCGTTTCTGCACCGCCGCGGCGAGCGTGGTTGATTGCGTTATGGCGCACCGACTCGCCGACGATAGCCCCTCACCTTCCCACGCCTGTGGCGCGGGCCCCTCCCTCTCCCCGCCAGAGCGAGGCGAGGGGCCTTTCGCTGTTCTCTCCCCCGCCCGCTGGCGGCGAGAGGGTCCGGGTGAAGGGCGAGCGCTAGGCGGGGCTGTATCGTGTTCTTTTCGTTTTTCACCGAATTGCGGGCGGCCAAGATCCCGGTCTCTCTGCGTGAATATTTAACTCTGATGGAGGCGATGCAGCGCCGGATCGGGGCATTCGCGGTCGAGGAATTTTATTTTGTCGCCCGCACCGCGCTCGTTAAAGACGAGCGCCATCTCGACCGCTTCGACCGGGTGTTCGGCCAGTGCTTCAAGGGCATCGAGACGTTGGCCGACCCCAAAGCCGAAATCCCCGAGGAATGGCTGAGGAAGCTCGCCGAGCGGTTTCTGACCGAGGACGAAAAGAAGCTCGTCGAGGCGTTGGGCGGCTGGGAAAAGCTGATGGAGACCCTGCGCCGCCGGCTCGCCGAGCAAAAGGCGCGGCACCAGGGCGGCAGCAAATGGATCGGCACCGCCGGCACCTCGCCGTTCGGCGCCCATGGCTACAACCCCGAGGGCGTGCGCATCGGCCAGGAGGAGGGCAAGAACCG
>DATKHX010000573.1:0-3738 GCA_035510075.1 Allostellaceae bacterium | reverse complement strand
CCAGCGGTAGGCCTTGTCGTACATCCGCGGGATGCCGTCGCGAAAGCGCGCGAGCATCTCGGGCTGGCTCTCGGTCAGCTCGGCGATCAGCGCATCGCCGCAGCCGAAGCGCGCGGCGCCCAGCAGCATTGCCGAGGCGATCGCGGTCGTCCCCTTGGTGATCCCGGCATAGGACATCTTCAGGGCCGAGGCGGCGCCGACCGGGCCGTCGATCACGCGCCAATCGATGCCCCAATCGCACAAGACCGCGGTCTGCCCCGCGGTCGGACCCGAGGCGTAGATCGTCGGGCTGTAGCCCGGCCGCGGCGGCCCGCCGATGATCCCGCCATCGACAAAATCGGCGCCAGTGGGTGCTATGGCCGCGCCGATGCGGATTGCGGTCTGCGGGCTGACCGCGTTGCAGTCGACATAGGCGGGTTTGCGGTCGAGGGCCTTTAATGCCGGCGCGAGGCGACGCGCCAACGGCTCGGCCTCGCCCGGCGGCAGGATCGACAAAAAGAAATCGGCGCCCGCGAGCAGCGCCTGCTCGTCAACGGCCGGCTCCATCCCGGCGGCCCGCGCACGCTCGGCGCTGCTGGCGCTGCGGCCGGACAGGAGCGTGCGGACCGTGGCCCCGCTTTCGTGCAGCCGCCGGCCGACACCGGCTCCCATCATGCCCTGAGCAATGATCGCGATGACCGCCATTCCGTTGCCTCCAACCGAAAATCCGTTGTAGCTCAACGTATCGGCTGAGGCGGCTCCTGTGAAGGCTCGCGCGCGGCCGGATCGAGCCAGCCCTCGCGCGCGACCCATTCCTGGGTGCGGCGGCCGATCGTGGCCGGGTCGGCCCCGGCGGCGCGCCAAGCCTGGCGCAATGCCGCGATTTGGTCGAGCCGCAATTCCCATTCCGGCCCGACGCGATGCTCCAGCACCCGCCGCATCAACGAGGCGAGGCCCGGGCTCTTGCCGTTGGTCGAGATCGCCACGGTAAGATCCCCGCGCCGGATGACCGCGGCCGAGTGGAAGTCGCTGCGCCGCCGGTTGTCCTCGACATTGACCAATACCCCGGCAGCGTTGGCCACGCGGCAGATGTCGCTTGCAACGAGTTGGGGAACCCCGGCGACAAAGACCAGCTGCGCCCGCGCGATCTCGGCCGGAAGAGGGAAGCGTTGCCGCAGCCGCGCGCCCGCCATCGCCGCCAACTCGGGTCCGGGATCGGGCGCGTAGATTTCGAGCGCCTCGGCGCCGGCCTCGTCGAGCAGGGCGAGGCGGCGGCGGGCCACCGCGCCGTCGCCGACCAGCATTACGTGGATGTGCGCGACATCGACGCTAATCGGCAGCATGGCGCCGAACCCCGCTGTCGCGCGCGAGCGCCTGCTGCAACGCCGGCAGCCCGACGCGGTGGCAGAAATCGCCAAAGCCCTCACCCGCGGCACGATCCGCGGCATAGAGCGCAAACAGCGGGTCGAGCGCCTCGCCGATGGCACCCAACGCCACCTTGTCGGCGATCAGCGTGTTGAGCCGCGTCCCTTCGAAATCACCGCCGACAAACAGCGCGTAATAGCCCGGCATGCGGCCGACGATGCCGATGTCGCCGGTATAGGGGCGGGCGCAGCCATTGGGGCAGCCGGTGATCCGGATGCTGAGGCGCTCGCCTGCGAGGCCATTATGGGCGAGCCGCACCTCGATCTGGCCGACGATGTCGCCTTGCACCCGCTCGGCCTCGGTCAAGGCGAGGCCGCAGGTCGGCAAGGCCGGGCAGGCGAGCGCCCAACGCTCGGCTGGCAACATGTCCTCGGCGAGCCGCACGTCGTGCCCGCGCAGGATCGCGGTGATCGCGTCGCGGTCCGCGGGGCGGATTTCGCTCAAGATGATGTCCTGGCTCGGCATCAGGATCGGGTCGCAGCGGAACTCCGAGACGATCTTGCGCAACGCACTGCGGAGGCGCGACTTGGCGCCGTCGACGATGCGCCCGCTCGCCACCGATAGGCCGAGATAGAGCTTGCCGTCGCCCTGCTCGTGCCAGCCGAGATGGTCGGGCACCGACAAGGGCGGCAACGGGCGGCAGGGCTCGAGGCTCTTTCCGAGATATTCTTCCAATCGCTCGCGCGCCCAGTCCTCGCCGTGCTCGGCGATCACGTATTTGAGCCGGGCGTGGCGGCGGTTGCCGCGGTCGCCCCAGTCGCGGTGCAGCTTGACGACCGCCGCGGCGGCGGCGAGCAGATCGTCGGGTCCGACGAAGGCGACCGGCGTCGCGAGCCGGGGGTAGGTCTTCGGGTTGTTGTGGGTCATGCCGTGCCCGCCCCCGAGCAGGAAATCGTAACCGGTGAGCCGGCCTTCTTCCCACAGCGCCACGATCGCCAAGTCGTTGGTCAACACGTCGATCGTGTTGTCCTCGGGGATCGCGAGGCCGGCCTTGAACTTGCGCGGCAGATAGCGCTCGCCGTAGAGCGGGTCGGGCGCTTCGGCCTCGTCCTGCCACTTCTCGTCGTCGACCCAGATTTCGTGATAGGCGCCGGTTTGCGGCAGCAAATGGGTCGAGAGCCGCCTTGCGTCAGCCTCGAGCCGGTCATGCACCGGATCGCGGATCGGCGCCGGGACCGTCGTCACCGTGCGCACGACATCGCCGCAGGCGGCCAAGGTCGTCAGCAACGAGTGGTTGACCTCGGCCATCGCCGCCTTCAGGCCGGATTTGACGACGCCGTGAAATTGGATGCTCTGCCGCGTCGTGATCCTGAGCGACCCGTCGGCCCGATTTTCGGCGATCGCGTCGAGGCCGAGATACTGCTCGGCGGTCAGCCGCCCGCCCGGGATGCGCACCCGAACCATGAACTGCCACACCTTGCTCTCGCCGCGCTGCTTTAATTCGGTGGCGCTGTCGCGGTCATAGCCCTGGTAGATTCCGTGAAATTTGAGGAGCGAATACCCCTCCTTGTCGAAAGGGGTGGCGGTGTCCGGCAGGTCGCGGGCAATATGGCCGCGGAGCTGGCGACTTTGCTGCTTGACCGCCTCGGCCTTGGAAATCGTGTCGATCTCTGCCATGTCGCCCTCGGCTGTCGTGGCGGTAAATACCGCCCTGTGATGTGACTCACGTAATTACACCATCTCATGCATGTCAATGGCCACGATAATAGCTGTTTTCATGTGTGAATATGAAACCCGAATTGACGCACCGCCCGAACGCCCCTTTATTTCGGGCATGCCTCCGCTGCGCCTCGACGATTTCGATTTCCCGCTGCCGCGCGAGCTGATCGCGGAGCATCCGTGCGAGCCGCGCGAGGCAGCGCGCCTGCTGAATATCCCGGCGGCCGGCGCTTTCGCCGATCGGCATGTTGCCGACCTGCCCGATTTGCTGCGCGTCGGCGACTTGCTGGTCTGCAACGACACCAAGGTGATCCCGGCTCGCCTGGTCGGAAAGCGCGGTGCCGCCACGGTCGAGGTCACGCTGCATCGAAATGAGGGCGGCGGTATGTGGCGCGCCTTTGCCAAGGGCGCGCGCCGGCTGCGCTCAGGCGACCGGCTCGACTTCGCCGCGGATTTCGCCGCGACGGTCGCCGAAAAGCATCCCGAAGGCGACCTGACCTTGCGCTTCGAGATCGAGGGGGCGGCGTTTCGCGCGGCACTCTCTCGGCACGGCGCGATGCCGTTGCCGCCCTACATCCGGCGCGCTCGCGGCGGCGACCCGCGCGACCGAGCCGACTACCAAACGATGTTCGCACGCGCCGAGGGTGCCGTCGCAGCACCTACGGCGGGCCTGCA
>DATKHX010000572.1:0-18291 GCA_035510075.1 Allostellaceae bacterium | reverse complement strand
CCACCAAAGAGTGGAAGCGGCTTCAGCAGGGAGCCGGCCTGACGGACGGCTTGCTCAGGCAACTGGAGGATCTCCCGGATTATGAGCCGGAGCCCCCTCAAGCACCCGCGCCAAAGCTGCGCCGCCCGATCGCAAATCCTATCTATGCGTTCTTCGAGAACGAATACGCTCATATCCCTAAGCCAGCGAAGTTCGGCTCTCGATCTGATATGCGCGTGGCAGAATTGCGCGTTATTGGTCGTGCCTGGTTCGGTACAGACTGGATTGAACCGCTTGCAGCATTTCTCGGATACGATCTTTACCACTTTACTAAACTAATGGACGGGGATCGACGGTTCATTCGTCTAGCCACTGAGAAGTTTGTACGAGAAGTTCAGGAACAACGCACTCGTAAGGGCGGACCAGTCAGCCTGAAGGGGCCCGCCGCTCAAGTGGCTGAGCCCCAAACCCCTGAGGTCGCCTAGAGCCTACGTGTTCATCGCGTCGAAGAACTCGGCGTTGGTCTTCGATTCCTTGAGCTTGTTGATCAGGAATTCGAGCCCGTCGACGGTGCCCATCGGGGTCAGCACGCGGCGCAGCACCCACATCTTTGACAGAACGCCGCGATCGACCAGCAGCTCTTCCTTGCGGGTGCCGGATTTGGTGATGTCGATCGACGGGAAGGTGCGCTTGTCGGCCACCTTGCGGTCGAGAATGATTTCCGAATTGCCGGTGCCCTTGAACTCCTCGAAGATCACCTCGTCCATGCGCGAGCCGGTGTCGATCAGTGCCGTCGCGATGATCGTCAGCGAGCCGCCTTCCTCGATGTTGCGCGCGGCGCCGAAAAACCGCTTCGGCCGTTGCAGGGCGTTGGCGTCGACGCCGCCAGTCAAGACCTTGCCGGAGGACGGCACGACGGTGTTGTAGGCGCGCGCGAGACGGGTGATCGAATCCAAGAGGATCACGACGTCGCGCTTGTGTTCGACGAGGCGCTTGGCCTTCTCGATGACCATCTCGGCGATCTGCACGTGGCGCTGCGCCGGCTCGTCAAAGGTCGAGCTGATCACCTCGCCGCGCACCGAGCGGGCCATGTCGGTGACTTCCTCGGGCCGCTCGTCGATCAACAGCACGATCAGGTAGACCTCGGGGTGGTTGGCCGCGATCGCGTGAGCGATGTTCTGCAGCATCACGGTCTTGCCGGTGCGCGGCGGCGAGACGATCAGCGCGCGCTGGCCCTTGCCGAGCGGCGTGATCAGGTCGATGACCCGGGTCGTCACGTCGCGGCGCGACGGGTCCTCGAATTCGAGGCCGAGTTTTTCCTCGGGGTAGAGCGGGGTCAAATTGTCGAAATTGATCCGCTGCCGCAGCCGGTCGGGCTCGTCGAAATTGATGCCGGAGACCTTGAGCAAGGCGAAGTACCGTTCGCCGTCGCGCGGCGAGCGGATCTCGCCCTCGACGGTGTCGCCGGTGCGCAAGCCAAAGCGGCGGACCTGGCTCGGGCTGACATAGATGTCATCGGGCCCGGCGAGATAGTTGGCCTCCGGCGAGCGCAGAAATCCGAAGCCGTCGGACAACACTTCGAGCACACCGTCGCCGGAGATCGGCACGTCGTTCTCGGCCAGTTGCTTTAGGATTGCGAACAGCATGTCCTGCTTGCGCAGCGAGGACGCGTTTTCGATTTCGAGCTCTTCGGCAAACGCCAACAGCTCGGCGGGAGTTTTTCGTTTGAGTTCCTGGAGATTCATGGAATGTCGCGGAGAGGTGGGGCAAGGCTCGCCCGTCCAGGCGGATTCCTGCGCAAACATCTTGCAGGCCGGTAAGGTTCAGGCGAGGGATGGCGGGGATCGGCGGAAGGAGGCGGGTGCCAGCTCGGCAATCCCCTTAGCCAAGGCAGATAGGCAAGTCAAACCCGATATCAAGACCTGCAGACTCACTAATCAAAGGCATTGCAATCAAAATGGTTTGACGACCACGAGCACGACGATGGCGATCAGCGCCACGGTCGGCAACTCGTTGACGATTCGGAAAAACCGTGGCGAATGCCGGTTGCGATCCTCGGCAAAGGCGCGCCGCCAATAGGCCAGCGCGCCATGGTAGGCGACCAGACCGATCACCAGTGCGAGCTTTACCCAGATCCAACCCCTATGCCAGTCGACCAGGCCGGGGGTTCCGGCAAGCAGCAGGCCAAAAACCAAGGTCGCGATCATCGCCGGGTTCATGATACCGCGCAGCAGCCGGCGTTCCATCGTCTTGAACGTCGCCGAGCGGTTCGAGCTCACCGGTGCCAGCGCATGGTAGACGTAGAGCCGCGGCAAGTAGAGCATCCCCGCCATCCACGCAATGACCGCGAGGATGTGCGCCGCCTTGACCCATGGATAGGCAGCCGCGAGCCAAGTGCTCAAACCGATGCTCCAGCGAGAGCGCAGCGGCCCCCGGCGACGGCGGCACAGGCCGCAGCCGAGGACGCCATGCCCGAGCGGCGGACGAGGCCAGCAAGTGCTGCGATGAAAGCCGGTTCGACGCCGACCGTCGGTACTCGGAAATAACCCGGCACACCGCAGTTTTCGGCGATCTCGCGATAGTCGAGGTCGAGCTCGACCAAGGTCTCTGAATGCTCCGAGACGAACGCGATCGGAGCCACGACGAGGGGCACACGCTCGGCCCCGGCCCGCCGGATCTCGGCATTGGTTTCAGGGCCAATCCACTCGAGCGGGCCGACGCGGCTTTGATAGCAAACCTGCCAGTCGAGCCCAGGCGCGGCGAGTGCCGCGACGACGGCCCGGGCGGTCAGCTCGACCTGAAGGGGATAGGGGTCCCCGGCATTGACGATTTTTCTCGGCAAGCCATGCGCGGTCAGCAGCAGCCGCGGCGGGTTTGCAAGCCCTGACGCTTGGTCCAGCACCGGCCTGATCAGCCCCGCCACCGCCTCGACAAAACCTGCTTCGGCCGGATAACAGCAGACGATTCGAGTCGGATGGTCGAGACCGAGTTTCGTTGCGGCTTGGCGCCAATCCGCAAGGGACGACGCGGTGGTCGTCGTCGAGAATTGCGGGTAGAGCGGCAGACAGACGATCTCGTCCGGAGCCCACTCTGCCACCGCACGCGCCGCCTCCTCGCTCGTCGGGTGCCAATAGCGCATCGCAATAAACGAGCGGTGGTCGGCGCCGAGCAGTCGATCGAGCGCTTCTGCCTGCGCCGCAGTGTTCGCAAGCAGCGGCGAGGCGCCGCCGAGCCGCGCATAGATCTCGCGCGCAGTCCGCACTCGCCCGCGCGTGATCAATCGCGCCAAAGGCATCCGCAGCAACCAGGGCAGACGGAGGATCGCGGGGTCGCTGAACAGGTTGAAGAGGAACGGCTCGACAGCCTCGAGCGAGTCCGGCCCACCCAAATTCATCAGAACGACGGCGGTGCGCGCCATCAACCGGAGACCATCGGCAGGGTCAGCGCACGGACGAGCGCCGCCACATGCTCGGGCGGCGTCTCGGTCAGCACGCCATGGCCGAGGTTGAATATCCAGCGCGCGCCGCCGAGCGACTGTCGAAGCTCCCTGACAGCGGCTTCGAGCGCCGCCCCGCCGGTCAACAGCAGCACCGGATCGAGGTTTCCTTGAACCCCGACGCGCGGGGCGAGCCGGGTCTTGGCGTACGCCGCCGGCACGGAAGTATCGAGCCCGACAGCATCGACGCCGGTCTCGGCGACATACCGCTCGTACAATACGCCGGCGCCGCGTGGGAACCCGATGACCGGACATTCGGGATGCTGCTTTTTCAGGGCGGCGACGATCTCTCGTGTCGGCTCGATGACCCAGCGCTCGAAACCTGATTCGGGCAAGACGCCGGCCCAGGTATCGAACAGCTGAACCACTTCGACGCCCGCCGCGATCTCCGCCGAGAGCCATTCGGTCGTTGCCGCGGTCAACATCCCCATCAGCGCGGCAAAGCCTTGCGGATCACGATAGGCCCAACCCTTGACCCGGCGAAAATCCCGGCTGCTCCCGCCTTCGACCATGTAGGTGGCGACGGTCCAAGGTGCCCCGGCAAAGCCGATCAGCGCGGTTTGCGGCCCGAGCGTCGAACGCACGCGCCGAACCGCTTCGAGCACGGGTTCGAGCCGCAAGAGAGCACCCGCGGCATCCAGCCGCGCAATGCCGGCGGCATCGGCGATCGCATCGAGCACGGGCCCTTCGCCGTCCCGGTAGGCGAGCCCTTGCCCCAGCGCGTAAGGCAGCATCAGGATGTCGGAAAAGAGGATCGCGGCATCCATGCCGAACCGCCGTATCGGCTGCAAGGTCAGCTCGGCCGCCAAGGCGGGAGTTAGACACAGCTCGACAAAATCCTTCGCCTGGCTTCGCACCCTGCGATATTCGGGCAGGTAGCGCCCGGCCTGTCGCATCAGCCACCAGGGCGGCGGTAAAAGCGCCTCGCCGGCGAGCACGCGCAGCAAGGGTTTGGTCGAGGTGCTCGCCATCGAACAATTCTCCTCTCCTTAATATATAATCTTTTAGGTAGTTGAAGGTTGATGGGTGGTGGATTCCGGGGATTGGCCGATCATCCGACGGTGTTGCACAGGCTCGACCGGCCGGTGGATCACAAACCCATGCCCGTGCATCAAACGGTGAATTGCGTCTTAGAGCACGCTGAAAACCAGGCTTGTCGGTCGGTTGAAAAGCGGGGAGCACGATGGATCATAATCGGCAATCCCCGATCTTCCCCGCCTGAGGAGCAAACGCACCGTTATCGTCGAGAGCCTACTGGTGAACATGGCGAAACGGGGATAGATCTTGGCGGTCCCTGGTGGCGAGGCTGAACTTTGTGGACGACAGGCGAGCTATGCACACCCTCCTTGGGATGATCGTGGCCAAACAGGTCTTGCGGTGACGCGCTTTCACCTCCATCTCGTCTCCGATTCGACCGGCGAGACCGTGCATTCGGTGGCGCGCGCCTGTCTGGTCCAGTTCGACGACGTGCAGCCGGTCGAGCATGTCTGGAGCATGGTGCGCACCCGCAACCAGATCGATCGGGTGATCGCCGGGGTCGAAGCCAATCCCGGTGTGGTTTTGTTCACCTTGGTCAGCGATCAACTGCGCCAGTTGCTGCAGCAGGGCTGTCGCCGCCTGCAAATCCCGGCGATCCCGGTGCTCGATCCGGTCATTGCCGCGCTGGCGTCGCATCTCCACCGAGAGAGTCGCGGGGTGCCCGGCAAGCAGCATTTGCTCGATAACGAGTATTTCGCGCGCATCGATGCGATGACCTTTGCCCTCAACCATGACGACGGGCAGTCGAGCTGGGGCCTCGACGACGCCGATGTCGTCCTCGCTGGGGTTTCACGGACATCGAAGACGCCGACCTGCCTTTATTTGGCGAATCGCGGCATCAAGGCCGCGAATGTCCCGTTCGTGCCGGGTGTGCCGCTGCCGCCCGAGCTAATCACCGCCAAACGCCCGCTGGTCGTCGGCTTGACCAACGACCCCGAGCGTTTGATCCAGCTGCGCCGTAATCGGTTGAGCATGCTGCACCATGACGAAAGCACGGAATACACCGATCTCGACGCGGTTCGTGCCGAGGTCCGGGAAGCGCGGCGGATTTTTACCGAACATCACTGGCCGGTCATCGACGTCACCCGGCGCTCGATCGAGGAGACCGCGGCGACGGTCATGAAGCTCTTGGCCCGGCGTCATGGCATCCTCGAATGACCGGCTCGTCCTTGCCTCGGCAAGCACTGCTCGTGCACGCCTGCTGAGGAGTTCGGGCGTCGATTTTGCGGTCGAGCCGGCCCAGATCGACGAAGCCGCCCTCAAACGACAGTTTCGCGCGGCGGATCGCAGTGCTGCCGATTGCGCGCTTGCCCTTGCCGAAGCGAAGGCACGATCGGTTTCTGCGCGGCAACCGCAGGCGCTGGTGATCGGTGCCGATCAGATCCTGGTCTGCGGCTCGGAATGGTTCGACAAGCCCGAGCGTCTGGACGCCGCGCGGCACCAGCTGGGCAGGTTGCGCGGCCGCGTCCACGCGCTCGAAACGGCCGTCTGCGCGGCTAGGGCCGGCAAGCGGTTGTGGGCCGCCGCGGCCGCGCCG
This sequence comes from Allostellaceae bacterium, assembly GCA_035510075.1. Classification (GTDB taxonomy): domain Bacteria; phylum Pseudomonadota; class Alphaproteobacteria; order ATCC43930; family CGMCC-115725; genus AP-15. The sequence goes on along the minus strand of DATKHX010000572.1, from coordinate 12,241 downwards.
CAGCTCAAGATGCGGGAATTCGGCGCCGTCTTTCTCGACGAATATCTTACTGCTGAAGGGGAGGCGGTTCTCGGCTCGGTCGGAGCCTATTGCCTGGAGGGGCGAGGCATTCAGCTGTTCGATCGAATCGACGGCGACTATTTTGCGATCCTCGGGCTGCCGCTGATGCCGCTGCTCGCCTTTTTGCGCGAGCAAGGCCGGCTCCCCGCCTAGCATCAGCCGGCGGAGGTGGTTTCACGGCCCGGCGTCGTGCTAGGTGTTGCGTCATGAAAATCACCGGGGCGTCACGCCTGGCCGGCATCATGGGATGGCCGGTCGCGCACTCGCGTTCGCCGTTGCTGCACGGCTTCTGGCTCGCCGAGACCAGGGTCGACGGCGCTTATGTGCCGCTAGCGGTCCGTCCCGGCGACATCGAGCCAGCGCTGCGGGCGTTGCCGGTTCTCGGGTTTCGCGGCTGCAACCTGACGATCCCACACAAGCAGACGGCGCTGCGGGCGGTCGACCGCGTCGACCCGTTCGCGCGCCGCATCGGTGCGGTGAACACGATCGTCGTTGCGGCCGACGGCAGCCTCGACGCCAGCAACACCGACATTTTCGGTTTTCGCGAGAATTTGCGCGATTGCGCGCCCGATTGGAGCCCGTCGGCGGGCCCCGCCGTCGTCCTTGGCGCGGGCGGGTCGTCGCGAGCTGTCGTCGCCGCCCTCGGCGACATGGGCGTCGGCGAGATCCGCATCGTCAATCGCACGCGCAGCCGCGCCGCGGCCGTCGCCAACGACCTGGCGAATTCGACGACGCTGATCTCGGTCCACTCGTGGAACGCCGCGAGCGATGTGCTGGATGGCGCCGGGCTGCTGGTCAACACGACCAGCCTCGGCATGACCGGCGAGCCGACGCTCGATCTCGACTTGTCGCCGCTGCCGTGGTCGTCGCCGGTCGTCGATATCGTCTATGTGCCGCTCGAGACCCGGTTGCTCGCCGCTGCACGGCGGCGCGGCCATCCGGTCGTCGACGGCCTCGGCATGCTGCTGCACCAGGGCCGCCCCGGCTTTGAGGCTTGGTTCGGCGCCAAAGTGCGAGTGACGCCAGCGCTGCGGGCTGCGATCGTCAAGACATTGGCGCCCGCAACGTGATCGTCGTCGGCCTTACCGGCTCGATCGGGATGGGGAAAAGCACCGCCGCGGCGATGCTGCGGCGGATCGGAGTACCGCTGTTCGACGCCGACCGGGTGGTTCATCGGCTGCTGGCGCCGGGCGGTGGGGCGGTGGCAAAGGTCGCGGCGACTTTCCCCGGCATGCGCGCGGAGAACGGCGGCATCGACCGCAAGCGGCTCGGGCAACGCGTATTTGGCGATCCCGCGGCGCTCGCCGGGCTCGAGGCGATTCTGCACCCGATGGTCGCCGCGGCCGAGAAGCGGTTTCTGGCCCGCGCCCGCGCCCGCCGCGAGTCGATCGCCGTCCTCGACATACCCCTGCTGTACGAAAGCCGCGGCGCGGGGCGTTGCGACTATGTGATCGTGGTCTCCGCACCGGCGATGCTGCAGCGCCAACGGGTGATGCGGCGGCCGGGAATGACCGAGCGGCGTTTTGCCGCGATCCTGAAGCAACAGATGCCCGACGCCGAAAAACGCCGGCGGGCGGACTTCGTCGTCCCGACCGGGTTGGACCGCAGCCTCAGCATGCGGCGCCTGCGGGCGATCATCCGCGGCTTGCGCGGCGCGGGGACACGCCCGCCGCGGCGCGGCCGGCATCCAGCAGATAAGCGGCGACAGGCCAGATAATGCGCGAAATCGTGTTGGATACGGAGACGACTGGCCTCGACCCGCAGGCCGGGCACCGCATTGTCGAAATCGCCTGCATCGAACTCGTGCATCACATTCCGACCGGCCGGGATTTCCACCGCTACGTAAACCCGGGGCGCGACATTCCAGAGGATGCGCACGGGGTTCACGGGCTGACGGAGGAATTTCTCGCCGCGCATCCGCCATTTGCATCGATCGCCGACGAGCTGATCGAGTTCATCGGCTCCGACCCGCTCGTGATCCACAATGCCGAGTTCGACCTAGCGTTTTTGAACGCGGAGCTGGCGCGGCTCGACCGCGCGCCGCTGTCGCCGATGCATATTGACACCTTGACCATGGCCCGGCAGCGCTATCCCGGCGCCCCGGCGAGCCTCGACGCCTTGTGCCGGCGGTTCGACATCGATCTGGCGGCACGCACCAGTCATGGGGCGAAGATCGATTGCGGCCTGCTCGCCGCCGTCTATCTCGAGCTGATCGGCGGCCGCCAGCCGGTTCTCGATTTCGTGTCGCTCGAAGCCGCCGCGGTAACCGCCATCCGCGTCGCCCGCGCACCGCGCCCGCATATGGCGTCGGCCGCGGAACTCGCCGCCCACGAAGCGATGCTGGCGCTGCTCACAGAACCGCTGTGGCGCGCCGAGCCCTGAGGGCTCAGACGAGGCCTGAAGCTCAGACGGGAGGGGTGTCCTCCGCAGCAGCTTGCGCGGGCACTTGCTGCTGGCGCAACAGCTCGGCGAAGTCGATCGGGTTGATCAGCAATGGCGGGAAGCCGCCGTCGCGCGTCGCATTGGCGATGACCGCGCGCGCAAACGGAAAAATAATCCGCGGGGTTTCGACCAGGACCAGGCTCGTCAGCAGCGGCTCCGGGGCATTTCTGACCGTCACCACCGCGGCGTAGGCGAGCTCGACGAGAAAAACCGGCTCGCCCTGTGCATTGGCGTTGACGTTGATCGTCAGCACCACCTCATAGGCCTCGGCGTTCAGGTTGCGCGCCTTGACATCGACATTGATCGCCACTTCCGGCTGGGTCGCCGGCTGGATCAGGCTTTGCGGCGCGCGCGGGTTCTCGAACGACAAATCCTTGGTGTATTGGACATTGACGAACATCTGCGGGCCATCCCCAGGCGGCGGCAGCGCGCTGCTTTCGCCGTTACCCCTTGCCTCTCCCGCCATTTCCCTCTCCCGCGCCCGGCGTTCCCTATCGGCTGGCTAGCATGGAACCCGAAGACGCATCAACGTCCCGTCCAAACAGCTTAGCACGCAGCGGGCATCAACAGCGGCTCGGCTTCGCGATCCGGGCAGAAGGGGTCGAGGCGCAGAACCGTGCCATTCGGGACCCGCAGCCCGGTCAGCGCGCGGATAAATCCCCAATGGGTGACAACCGCAACATCGGATGCGCCGCCTGCGGCGACGCGCGCACGAAACCGTTCCGACCGCCGAAGCAGCGAATCATGGTCTTCCTCGGCTCGCGGCCACCACGGATCCGCGAGATGGTCGAAGCCGAGCCGAGGCCAGCGGGCGCGCAGCTTGGCAAGAGGCGAGCCGATGTCGCAGCTCAGCGCAAAGCGCTCCGCTACGAGCGCATCGACGGCGATCGGCAGATCGAGCGCGTCGGCGATCAGCTCGGCGGTTTCGAGCGCGCGCCGATAGGGGCTGGCGATCAAACGGCGCAGACCCAGCTGCGACAAAATCTGCGCGGCGGCTGCCGCCTGATGCCGGCCGTCTTCGGTCAGGCCCGGATCGCGAATGCCGGGGTCCTGTTTTGTCGCGGAGTAGATGCGGTTGAATTCGGTCTGGCCGTGCCGGATCAGGATCATCAATGTTCTCGCTTGGCTTGGGGGAGGCCGGGGTCGTCGACCCGGCGATAATCGCCCTCGATGACGACGGAAGCGGCCGCGCCGGGGCTAAAGGCGGCCGAAAAATGCCCGACCAGCCGCCGCCGCAACCATGGGACCAGCAACGCCAGTGCTACCGCATCGCTGATAAAGCCGGGGAGGATCAAAAGAATGGCCGCCACGACGCGCATCGCGCCGTCGAGCAAACCCGGCAGAACCGGCTCTGCCGATGCAGCGGTATGGCGCAGCCGCGTCAGGATCGACAGCTGCTCCCGCCGCAGAACCGTAATTCCCGCCACCACCCCCAAGAGGAGAAGAAGCAGGGTGCGGCCGACACCCAGCGACGCGGCGATCCGCAGCGTCACAAACGTCTCGAGCAGCAAATATGCCGGCAGCGCGAACCGTAGACCCCGCGTCATGCGTCAAACGCCGGATATGCTTGTCGTGGCATCGGCGGACCCCTATCTGACCCTAATAGCATGCGAGGGCCGGTCGCCGGTCGTTGCTGGACGGTGGGCGGGGCGCGAGAGACGATGGGCGATTTTCAATATTTCGACATCATTCTTTTCGCGATGATCGCGGCGTTTCTGGTGCTGCGACTGCGCAGCGTGCTCGGGCGGCGCACCGGAAACGAGCGGCGCCGCGAGCTGTTCACCCGGCGCCCCGCGCCGGTGGCTGACAAGCCCGCTCCAGACAAAGTGGCGAGGCCCGCCGACGGCAACAAGGTCACCCCGATCGCCGTGCCGACCGCCAAACCGGCCGATCCGGTGTCCGAGGGGCTGAACCGCGTACGCCGCGCCGATCCGAGCTTTGAGCCGTCGCAATTTATCGATGGCGCGCGGGTTGCCTTCGAGATGATCGTCACCGCTTTCGCCAAAGGCGATAAGGCGGCTTTGCGGCCGTTGTTGAGCGACGAGGTATTCCGGCCCTTTGCTCAGACGATCGACGAGCGGGTCGCTGCAAACGAGACCGTCGAGACCCGCGACCTGAAGCTCGAGGATGCCGAAATCGTCGAGGCCGACATGACTGGGCGGACGGCGCGGGTGACGGTCAAGCTGGTGTCGCATCAGATCGCCCTGACGCGCGCGATGGACGGCAGCATCGTCGACGGCGATCCCGACCACCCGGTGGAAAAGACCGATTATTGGACGTTTGCGCGCGATACGCGGTCCGCTGACCCGAACTGGATGCTCGTCACCACCAGCAGCGGCTAGCCGCCCGCATTGGCGGCTCCGGCGGGCGACGCCGATCGTCGTCGCCGCGGTTCTGGCGTTCGGCCTCGCCCGCGACGCCGGTCCGCTGCGGCTGAGCTTGACACCGGTCGGCTTCGACGAACTGCCGGGCTGGTCCACCGCCGACCTCATCGCGGCGTTGCCGGCCTTTCTTAAATCTTGCGCCCGGTTTTCGAGGGACCCGGCGGACGGGGCGTTCGGGCCGATCGACCGCGGCATTGATTATGGGCGGGTGGAGGACTGGCTAGCAGTCTGCCGGGAGGCGGTGGCGGTCCCGCAGAACGATGCGCCGGCCTTTCGGCGTTTTTTCGAAAGTGCGTTCACACCTATGGCGGTCGCCGATTACGGCGATGCCGAGGGTTTGTTCACCGGCTATTTCGAAATCGAGCTGAACGGGTCGCGTCATCGCCACAGTCGCTATCAGACGCCGATCTACCGGCGACCGCCGGATCTCGGTTCGGCGCCGCGCTATTCGCGGGCCGAGATCGAGGATGGCGCGCTCGCCGGACGCGGTCTCGAGCTGTTTTGGGTCGACGATCCGGTCGACGCGTTCTTTCTGCAAATTCAGGGGTCGGGGCGGGTTCGCCTCGAAGACGGAAAGGTGGTCCGCGTCGGCTATGACGGGCAGAACGGGCTGCCCTATGTCGCTGTCGGGCGGCTGTTGATCGAGCGCGGCGAGATCCCCCGCGCCAAAGTGACGATGGCCTCGATCCAGGCGTGGATGCATGCCCATCCGGCAGCGGGCGCGGCGCTGCGCCGCGAAGACCCGTCCTATGTCTTTTTCCGCGTGGTCAAGGGCGACGGCCCGATCGGCGCCGAGCACGTGGCGCTGACCCCCGAGCACAGCCTCGCGGTCGACCGCAACTATATCCCCCTCGGCGCGCCGATGTGGCTCGCCGCGGAAGAACAGTTTGTCCACGACAGGGACGTGCGGCGTCTGGTCGTGACCCAGGACACCGGCGGCGCGATCAAAGGCCCGGTGCGCGGCGACCTGTTCTGGGGCGCCGGCAGCGCCGCCGGCGACCGCGCCGGCGAGATGAACGCGCGCGGCCGCTATTACCTGCTGCTACCGCGGGCTCTCGCCGATCGGGTTGCGCTAGAGGAAGCGCGCCGGTGAGCCGATCGCACAATCAGACTGCCGGACGATGTCGGCCAAAGAGGTCAATTGATCTGGGCGGCGCTTAGAAGCAAGTTCCTTACCTTGTGTTCCGACCTGGGGTGGCCGATGGCCGAAGCGCGGGCGCGGGTAGCGCTGTTTGTGACGTGTCTGGTCGACCTGTTTCGGCCGACGGTCGGGTTTGCCGCGGTCCGCTTGCTCGAAGCGGCCGGGTGCACGGTCGAGGTCCCCCGCCGGCAGACCTGCTGCGGCCAGCCCGCCTACAATTCGGGTGATCGCGGCGATGCCAAGACAATCGCATTGCAGGTCATCGAGGCTTTTGCCCATTACGATTACGTGGTGGCGCCGTCGGGATCGTGCGCCGGGATGATCCGCCAGCACTATCCGGAAATGTTTGCCGATGATCTGCTGATCCTGCCAAGGGCCGAGGAGCTGGCCGCGCGGACATGGGAGCTCGTCTCGTTTCTGGTCGATGTCCGCGGGATGACGGAAGTCGCGGCGAGTTGGGACCGGACGGCGACCTATCATGACGCTTGTTCGGGGCTGCGCGAGCTCGGCGTCAGAGACCAGCCACGCCGGCTGCTCTCCACGGTCGCGGGGCTGGAGCTGCGCGAATTACCGGGAGCGGAGGTGTGTTGCGGCTTTGGCGGCACGTTTTGCGTCAAATACCCCGACATTTCGGACAAGATGGTCGGCGACAAAGCCGACGACATCGCCGCGACCGGTGCAGACGCGGTGCTGGCCGGGGACCTCGGCTGCCTCCTAAATATCGCTGGCAAATTGTCCCGCCAAGGCCGGCCGGTCGAGGCGCGGCACATCGCCGAGGTATTGGCCGGAATGACCGGCGAGGTTCCGCCGATCGGCGCCCCGCGCTAGCGCCGATGCACGCCACCAGCCGCAGCTTCACCGCGAACGCCCGCGCCGGGCTCGCCGACGAGAATTTGCAGCAGGCGCTCGCGATCATGACGCAGCGCGGCTTTCCGGTGCGCCGCCGCGAGGTCGTGGCGCGGCTTCCCGAATTCGAGGCGCTGCGCGATGTCGGGCGCGAGATCAAGGAGCACACGCTCGCCCATCTCGACTTCTACCTAGAGCTTTACGAAGAGAATGTCGTCGCCGCCGGCGGCCGAGTGCATTGGGCGCAGACACCGGAAGAGGCGCGCGACGTGGTGCTCCAAATCTGCCGGGCCGCCGATGCCAAGATCGTCACCAAGGGCAAGTCGATGATCGCCGAGGAAATCGGGCTCAACGATTTTCTCGAGAAAAACGGAGTCACCCCGGTCGAGACGGATCTCGGCGAATACATCATCCAGCTGCGCCACGAGCCGCCGAGCCACTTGATCGCGCCGGCTATGCATCTGGTCAAGGAGCAGGTCGCAGACACTTTTCGCGGCGCGCATCGCGCGCTGGATCCGAGCCGGTCTTTGGCCGAGCCGCGCGAGCTGTGCGACGAGGCGCGCGCCTTGCTGCGTCCGCGCTTCCTTGCGGCCGATGTCGGCATCACCGGCGCCAATTTCCTGATCGCCGAAACCGGCTCCAGCGTCATCGTAACCAACGAGGGCAACGGCGACCTGACCCAGACCCTGCCGCGCGTGCACATCGTGATCGCGAGCCTCGAAAAAGTGGTGCCGACCTTTGAGGACGCCGCCACCCTGCTGCGTCTGCTGGCGCGTTCAGCCACTGGTCAGGAGTTTTCATCCTACACGACGGTGTCTACCGGCCCGCGCCGCCCCGGCGATCTCGATGGACCAGAGGCTTATCACGTCGTCCTGCTGGACAACGGCCGCAGCGGAATGTTGGGCGGCGAGTTTCACGACATGCTGCGCTGCATCCGCTGCGGCGCCTGCATGAATCACTGTCCGGTGTTCGCCGCGGTCGGCGGGCACGCCTACGGTTGGGTCTATCCCGGCCCGATGGGGGCGGTGCTGACGCCGAGCCTGATCGGCATCGAAGAGGCGGCGCCGCTGCCCAACGCCTCGACCTTGTGCGGGCGCTGCGAGAGCGTGTGCCCCGTCAAGATCCCGCTGCCGAAGATGCTGCGCCATTGGCGCGAGCACGAATTCGCAAAAAAGCTCTCGCCGAGAGTGTGGCGGGCCGGGCTGTCGTTGTGGGCACGGGTCGCCGGCCGGCCGGTGCTCTATCACGCGCTGACGGAGATCGCGAGCCGGGCGCTCGGGTGGACGGGAAGTGGGCGCGGCCGGTTTCGCCATTTGCCGTTCGCCGGCGGCTGGACCGGGGTGCGCGATCTCCCGGCGCCTGAAGGCCGCAGCTTCCACAGCTTGTGGGCCGAGCGCGCCAAAGGTGCGGGGCGCCCGTGAGCACGGCGCGCGATGCAATCTTTGCCGGCATCCGCCGCTCGTTGAAGCGCGGTCCGCTCGCCCCGCAACAGCAATCGGAGCTGCGCGCGCGGGTCGCGGCGCATCGCCGCAACCTGGTCCCGGCGCGGGCCGCCGCGCTCGACCACGCCGCGCGTATCGGTTTGTTCGTGCGAATGGCTGAGGACGTGCAGGCTACCGTAGCGCGCGTGCCGTCGCCGTCGGCGGTGCCTGACGCGGTGGCGCGCTATCTCGCCGACGAAAACCTGCCGGCCGAGCTGGCGATGGCGCCCGACCCGAGCCTCGACAGCATCCCCTGGGAGACGCGGCCGCTGCTGCGCATCCGCCGCGGGCGGGCGGAAGCCGGGGACGCGGTCAGCCTGACCCCGTGCGTCGCGGCGGTCGCCGAGACCGGGACATTGATGCTGGCCTCCGGTGCGCGCACTCCGACGACGCTGAACTTTTTGCCCGACACTCACATTGTCGTGGCCTACGCCGATCAGGCAGTCGCGAGCTATGAGGACGGCTGGGACCGGCTGCGCGCCGCCGCCGATTCGGGTTCGTCGTTGCCGCGGACCGTCAACTTCGTCACCGGCCCGTCGCGCACCGGCGACATTGAGCAGCGCATCGTCCTGGGTGCGCATGGACCCCGGCGTCTCCATATCCTCGTCGTTGAAAACCGGCAGGACGCGGAGGATGGAGAAGCGAGCGGGTAATCCCGCGCCGGCGCTCAAGGACCAATCGATCTGGGCCGAGGCGGTGCGCGGCGTGACCCCGCTGCGCGGGCGTCTTGCCGCAACACCTCTGCCGCCGTTGCCGGCCGTGCCGCCGCCCGACGCGGGAAGTTCTCTGGCGCCAGCCCACCCGCCGCCGATCGAGCGGTTCGCCGGCATCGACCGGGCCAATGCCGAGCGACTGAAGCGCGGTCTCCACCCGATCGAGGCGCGGCTCGATCTGCACGGCCGCACTCAGGCCGAAGCGCATCGCGAGCTGGTTGATTTTATCGAAACCTCGTATCGGGGCGGGCGGCGCTGCGTGCTGGTGATCACCGGGCGCGGTCTCGGCCCGGACGGGCCGGGCGTCCTTAAAAGTGCCGTGCCGCGCTGGCTTTCGGAAGCCGGGGTGCGCCGGCGCATCCTCGCGGTGGCCGCGGCACAACCCCGCCATGGCGGTGCGGGCGCGCTCTATCTGCTGCTGCGTCGCCAACGCTGACGAGAGGTGCATCGCGATACACTAAACCTTGAATTTGCTTACCGCTCCCGCCACAAGATGGAAGACATCTCCCATTGTTTGAAAATGCGATGGCCGACAACAGCGACCTGATCCCGCTCATCGAGCGCCTGCAATCGGCGCGCGTCCTGTGCATCGGCGACGTGATGCTCGATCATTACGTTTACGGGCAGGTCGAGCGGGTCTCGCCCGAAGCGCCGATCCCGGTATTAAACATCGAGCGCGAATTCAAGACCTTGGGCGGCGCCGGCAACGTGCTGCGCAATCTCGCGGCATTGGGTGCGCAAGCCTCGTTCATCTCGGTGGTCGGCAATGACGACGCGGGCCGCGAGATCAGCCGGCTGCTGGAGGCGCAGGACGGCGCCGAAGTGCACGCGCTCGTTCAGCCGACGCGGACGACGACCGTCAAGACCCGCTATGTCGCCGCCAATCAGCAGCTGCTGCGCGCCGACCGCGAGACGGCCGTTCCGCTCGACCCCTACATCCGCGAAGACTTGCTGCGGCTGGCGCGCGAGCTGGTCAGCGACCAGTCGGTGGTTGTCATTTCCGATTATGCGAAGGGGGTGCTGACCGAGGGCGTCGCCCTCGAAATCATCCGAGCGGCGCGGGAAGGTGGTGCGCGCGTCGTTGTCGACCCCAAAGGCGGCGACCCCATCCGCTATCGCGGCGCCGATCTGTTGAAGCCGAACCGCCGCGAGTTGGCGCATGCGACGGGGATGCCGACAGGCACGCAGGGCGAGGTCGCCGCCGCGGCGAGCGCATTGATCGAGCGCTGCGGATTTGACGGCGTGCTCGCCTCGCTCGGCCAAGAGGGGATGGTGCTGGTCGGCGCCGACGGCAAGGTGTATCCGCAGCGCGCCGAGGTGCGCGAGGTCTACGACGTCTCCGGCGCCGGCGACACGGTCGTCGCCACCCTCGGCGCAGCACTGGGCGCCGGGATCGGGGCGGTCGATGGCGCGCGGCTCGCCAACATTGCCGCCGGCATCGTCGTCGGCAAGGTGGGGACCGCGGTCGTCTATCCGAGCGAGCTTGCCGCCTGGATCGACGGTCATGACCTCTACAGCACCGACAAGGTGGTGCCGCGGGTGCATGCTCTCGACCAGATCGAGCGATGGCGCCGCCAGGGGCTGCGGATCGGCTTCACCAATGGCTGCTTCGACCTGCTGCATCCCGGCCATGTCTCGTTGTTGAGGCAGGCCAAGACGGCGTGCGACCGGCTTGTCGTCGGGGTCAACAGCGACGTTTCGGCGGCGCGGCTCAAAGGTCCGACCCGGCCGGTGCAAACCCAAACCGCGCGGGCGGCGGTGCTGGCCTCGTTGGCGGCGGTCGACCTGATCGTGATCTTCGACGAAGACACGCCAGCCGAGCTGATCCGGGCGATCCATCCGCAGCTCCTCGTCAAAGGGGCCGATTACCGGCTCGAAGACGTCGTCGGCGCCGATATCGTCAAGGCCGCCGGCGGCGAGGTCATGCTCGCCGAGGTGATGCCGGGCTACAGCACCAGCGCGACGATCGCGCGCTTTGCCCGTTCGGCTTGACCAGGCCCGCGGCGGAGAGTCACCTATCGTCGAGGCGGAGGGCCTCCGGATCGAGCGAGCGGCGCAGCCGGGCGGCGGCGATCTGCGCAAAGCGCAGGGTTACGGCACGGCGGCGACCGGCGGCGAGCGGGGTGGCGCAGGCTTCGCGCAGCACCGCCGCGCCGAACGCATCTGCCACCATCAGGCCACATTCCTCGGGGATCAGCGCGTTCGGAAACCTGCTTGCGACGGCGAAATAGAGGCGGTCGGCATATTCGCGGTAGCTCGACCATTTCTGGTCGGCGCGAAAATCGGCGACCGACGTCTTGATTTCGACGATAACCAGCTCGCCGCCTCTGCCCAGCGCCAGGACATCGGCGCGGCGGTGGTTGGCGAGCGGGAATTCGACGAGGCTCGCATAGCCGAGGTGATCGAGGGCGCGGCACACGCCACGCGCGAGCAGCGCCGCGGCAGGAGGCTCGGCGACGGGCGAGGGAAGGATCGGCGCAACGGTCACGGCTGGCGGATTTTAAGCGCGATGAATGGAGAAGTCGTGCACAAGGGGCCGGGTGCGACGGGCGGAGGGTTTTGATGGCGGCGGCAGAGAAGCGCGGATTTTTTCGTCAGGCCTGGCAGCTCAGCTGGCCTTACTGGAAATCCGAGGAGAAATGGTCGGCCCTCGGCCTCTTGGTCGCCGTTATCGCGCTCAACCTGTTTTCGGTATGGCTCAACGTCCGCCTCAATCGGTGGAACAACGATTTCTACGATGCCCTCCAGCAATATAAATGGGGCGAGTTCTGGTACCAGTTCGGCATCTTCGGGCTGATCGCCTTCGCGTTGATCATCGATGCCGTCTATGCGCTGTACTTGCGGCAAATCCTGCATATCCGCTGGCGGAGCTGGCTGACCAACCGGTATTTGCGAAACTGGCTCGACGACCAGAGCTATTACCGTATGCAGCTGAACCAGGCGGCGACCGACAACCCCGACCAACGCATCTCCGACGACATCGACAGCTTTGCGACGATGACGATTGCTCTGTCGCTCGGCCTGTTGAACGCCTTTGTCACGCTGTTGTCGTTCCTGACGATCCTGTGGGTGCTGTCGGGCGCGCTGACGATCCCGCTCGGCGGCGGCAAGACGCTCAGCATCCCGGGCTACATGGTCTTTGCCGCCTTGATCTATGCCGTCGGCGGCACCCTG
>DATKHX010000571.1:0-2340 GCA_035510075.1 Allostellaceae bacterium | reverse complement strand
CGATCCACCGCCACCCGACACCGCCCAAGGAAATGACGGTGCGCGAGATGTTTCAGCGCGTCGGCGCCGACGAATGGGACGCCCGCCGCAGCCTGTTCCGCAGCCCCGCCCCAACCCGGAATGCCGCGGAGTAGCGGGAGGAGCGATCTTGCCGGAGGCAGGTCGGGGCGATGCGATCGCGGCCGCGGCTAGCTCCCGCGCCCCGCTTGCGGGGAGAGGGCTGGGGTGAGGGGCGATCCCCGCCTCGATCTGGCCGAGCGTGTTCTCTACCGCGACGGGCTGATCCTGGTCATCGACAAGCCGGCCGGCATAGCCGTGCATCCCGGCCCTGGCGGCGGCTCCAATCTCGAAAGCGGTTTCGAGGCGCTGCGCTTCGGGCTGCCGCACCCCCCTGCCCTCGCTCACCGGCTCGACCGCGACACCAGCGGCTGCCTCGTCCTCGGCCGTCACCCGAAGGCGTTGCGCCGCTTGGGGCGGCTGTTTGCCGAGGGCAAGATCGAGAAGATCTATTGGGCGATTGTGAAAGGGTGCCCGCCGCAAGACGAGGGCCGCATCGAAACCGGGCTTCGGAAACTCAGCAGAAGCACCGGCTGGCGCATGGTCGTCGACCCGGCCGGGCAGCACGCCCTCACCGATTACCGCGTGCTCGGCCTTGCCGCCGGCCGCACCTGGCTCGAATTGCGCCCGCGCACCGGCCGCACCCATCAGATCCGCGTGCATTGCGCGGCGCTCGGCTGCGCGGTCGCCGGCGACCCGGTCTACGGCGAGGCCCAAGGCGCCGCGCCGCTGCTGCTGCACGCACGCGCGATCATGGTGCCGCTTTACCCGGCAAAGCCGCCGATCTCTGTCATTGCCATGCCGCCGACGCACATGCTCGCGGCTCTCGCCCGCCTCGGCTATGATCCGGCCGCGGAACCTTCGATGGAGCGCCGGTGACGTGAGTGCGGCCGAGGCGAGGGTGCGGCGCTTGCTGGGAGCCGACGCCGCGCTGTACCGCGAAATCCGCCTGGAGGCGCTGACGCAAAGCCCGGAGGCGTTCGGCAGCACCTTCGAGGCTGAAGGTGTCCGGCCGCTGGCCTGGTTCGCCGACCGGCTCGACGGCGCGGCGGTGTTTGGCGCGTTTGACGGAGCCGAATTGCTCGGCATCGCGGGTCTCTATATTCAGCAAGGCCGCAAGCACGCGCATAAGGGCACTTTGTGGACGATGTATGTGCGGCCGAGCGCCAGGAGGGCGGGCATCGGGCGCCGCCTGGTCGAGGCGGTGATCGAGCATGCGCGCCGGCATGTCGAATTGGTCCAGCTGTCGGTGGTGAGCAGCAACGAACCGGCCCGACGGCTCTACGCCAGTCTTGGGTTCGTCGAGTACGGCATTGAGAAGGATGCGCTGAAAGCGGATGGGCAATATTGGGATGAGGTGCTGATGGCGAAGCCGCTGTCGGGTCGGGCGGGCGGCCGATGATCCCGCGCTACAGCCGTCCCGAAATGACACGGATCTGGGAGCCGCAGAACCGGTTCCGGATCTGGTTCGAGATCGAGGCCCATGCCTGCGATGCGCAGGCCGCCCTCGGGGTCATTCCGGAGAGTGCGGCGCGCGCGGTGTGGCAGCGCGGCGCCTTTGAAGTCGAGCGCATCGACGCGATCGAGCGCGAGACCCGCCACGACGTCATCTCGTTTCTGACCAACCTTGCCGAGCATATCGGCCCCGAGGCGCGCTTTCTGCACCAGGGCATGACATCGAGCGACGTGCTCGACACCTGCTTTGCGGTGCAGTTGAAGGAGGCCGCCGACCTGCTGCTCGCCGACCTCGACGCGCTGCTGGCGGCGCTGAAGCGGCGCGCCGTCGAGCACAAATACACGCTGACGATTGGCCGCAGCCACGGCATTCACGCCGAGCCGACGACCTTCGGGCTCAAGCTCGCCGGGCATTACGCCGAATTCGCCCGCGACCGCGAGCGGCTCGTCGCCGCCCGCACGGAAATCGCGACCTGCGCGATTTCCGGCGCGGTCGGCACCTTTGCCAATATCGACCCCAGGGTCGAGGCCCATGTCGCCAAACAACTCGGCCTCACACCCGAGCCGATCTCGACCCAAATCATCCCGCGCGACCGCCACGCGCAATATTTCACCACCCTGGCATTGATCGCCGCCGGGATCGAGCGGCTCGCGACCGAGATCCGCCATCTGCAGCGCACCGAAGTCGGCGAGGCCGAGGAATATTTCTCGCCCGGGCAAAAGGGCTCCTCGGCGATGCCGCACAAGCGCAACCCGGTGCTCGCCGAGAATTTGACCGGGCTCGCCCGCCTCGTCCGCGCGACCGTGGTGCCGGCGCTCGAAGACGTG
>DATKHX010000570.1:0-3391 GCA_035510075.1 Allostellaceae bacterium | reverse complement strand
TCGTCGGCATGCACGGCCACACGATCCTGCACCGCCCGGCCGAGCGCCGCACCCGGCAATTGGGCGACGGTGCCACGTTGGCGCGCCGGCTCGAGGTCGATGTCGTTGCCGATTTCCGCTCGGCCGATGTCGCCGCGGGCGGCGAAGGCGCCCCGTTTGCCCCGCTATTTCACGCAGCACTCGCCGCGTCGCAGTCAAAACCGCTGACAGTGCTCAATCTCGGCGGCGTCGGCAATGTGACCTGGATCGGCGAGGCCGGCGATGTCCTGGCTTTCGACACCGGGCCCGGCAACGCGCTGCTCGACGACTGGGTTCACCGCCACACCGGCGCCGCCGCCGATTTCGACGGCGCGCTCGCCCGCGCCGGCCGCGTATCGGGCGCGCATGTCGCGCGGCTTCTGGAGCATCCTTACTTCGCCCGACAACCCCCAAAATCGCTCGACCGCGACGATTTCCGCGACGCCTTGCCCGACGGGCTGTCTTTGCAAGACGGTGCCGCCACCCTGACCGAGATGACCGCCGCCGCGGTCGCCGCCGCGCGCCGCCATTTTCCGGCGCCAGCGCGTGAGTGGCTCGTCTGCGGCGGCGGCCGGCATAACTCGGCGCTGATGGCGGCGCTCGCCCGCCGGCTCGACGTACCGGTACGCCCGGTCGAGGCGGTCGGCTGGGACGGCGACGCGCTCGAAGCCCAGGCCTTCGCCTATCTCGCGGTTCGCTCGGTCGTTGGCTTGCCGCTCAGCCTGCCCTCGACCACCGGCGTGCCGTACCCGATGCCCGGCGGCCGCCTGTTCCGTGCCCGCTGAAGTGTTGCGAGGCGGGGCACGCACAGAAGCGGCCGACCGGCCTCGCCGGCGCCCATTCGAACCGGTAATGACCCTTACCGGGGAAGGAATATTGGCATCAAGGTGAGAACGCCCTTGCCGCGATCGAGATCACACTCAGCGGGCTGCCGCCGCTCGCGCATAAAGAGCGGGATTCCGATCGCCTGTTTCTCAGCGAGCAGCTCCTGGCGCAGGGCTCGAGCCCGCGCGACCTGATCAAGATCTGCGGCGTGGATCCCGCCTCACTCGATTTTCTGGGGGCGGGCTACAACCCGGATCAGCCGCGCGCGCCCGCCGGCAATCCTGAGGGCGGCCAATGGACTTCCGAGGGCGGTGAGACTTCCGGCGACGGCGCCGGTTCGTCGACCCCGCCTGGAGGCCAACCCTCGACCTGCAGCTCGATTTCGGCTGCCAGCCACACATGGAGCGCCCGGTCACCGCTGTTGGCCCGATCCACATCGTCTATCATTGGGGCGACCCCGGTCACGACCCCAAGATCGGCTACGAAAACTTTCGCCGCCGCGACCTGCCGCCGATGCCCTGCCCGTGACAAACCACCGGCGCGCCGCGCCGGGTAGTCGGGAACGCGCGATTACTGGGCCGGCACCAGCTCCGGCGCTTTTGCCTTGGTGAAGGCCGGCATGACTTCCTTGCCAAAGCGTTCGAGTTGTTCGAGCGCCGCCGCCTTTGGGACGCCGACCGAAAGGCTGACCGAGACCCGGTCGAGGCCGGGATAGCGCTTTTCGAGCGCCTTCAGGTGCTCGATAATCTGGTCCGGCGAGCCGCACAGCACCCCGCCGGCGGCGATCGCGTCCTCGATCCGCGGCAATTTGGCGGAGGGCGCGCGCTTGGGGTCGCGCATGATCACGATCTGCTCGTCGCTCAATGCCCGCACAAGGCGCAATTCGCCGAACATCTTCATGTTTTCTTCGTAGTACTTGCCGGCCTCGCGGATGCCCTCTTCGCGGCTGTCGGCGATATAGAAATGAAAGCCGAAGCACAGCCGCTCGCCGAGCTCGAGGTGCTTGCCGATCCGCGCATGCGCCTCTTGCCAGTCGAGCACGACCTTGTGCATTGCCCCGCCCTCGGCCGAGCCGCCGCCGATCAATCCTTGAATCCCATGTTTTGCCATGAACGAGAGTGCGCGCTCGCTGCCGCCCTGGATCGGTTGCCAGCATTCGACCGGCAGCCGCAACGGCCGCGGCACCAGGGTCAGCTCCTCGAGCGTGTAGCCGCGATACGGCACCTGCGGCGGCAATGTGTAATGCTTGCCCTTGTGCGAGAAGGATTCGTTGTCGAAGGCCTTGAAGATGATCTCGACCTGCTCCTCGAACAGCTCGCGGTTGGCCGGCTGGTCGAGCAATGGCGAGCCGAAGGTCTCGACCTCGCGGGTATGGTAGCCGCGCCCGACGCCAAAGGTGATGCGCCCGCCGGAGAGGATGTCGGCCGTCGCATAGTCTTCCGCCAGCCGCAGCGGGTGCCACATCGGGGTGATGTTGAAGCCGCAGCCGATCCGGATGCGGTTGGTCAAATGGACCAGGTGCAGCGCCGTCATCAGCACGTTCGGGATGCACTCGTAGCCTTCGTGCTGGAAATGGTGCTCGGCCATCCAGAAGGTATCGTAGCCGAGCCGATCCATCAGCTGCGCCATCCCTTGCGCCTTGTCGAAGACCGTGGCGAGATGCTCGTTGGGATACCGGCGGTCGTTCACCGGAACCCCGCCATAGCCGACATCGCTGATGTCGACATGTCCGGCAAACAGGCTGTCGAATTTTGTGATCATTTTAGGACCTCCACCGGGGTGACCGCCGACCAGTGGAGCGAATTGTACCCCGCGGGGCGGGGCTGGCAACCGGCATTGCCCGATTTCTGCTCAGGGCTGAATTGCACACGCAGAACGACGGCAATTGTCGGTGAATGGCGCTCTCGATATCCTGGGTCGATGCGCTAAGTCGGACCCCGGCTGGGAAACGCGATGCGATTTCTATTCATTTGTTTTGGGGTGATGGCGGGCGGTCTCGTCGGCGGCTGCCCCGCTTTCGGCCAATCGGGCGGCCAATCGGGCGGACAGGTCAGCGGCGAGCAGCGCGATATCGGCCGCGTCGACGCCCACATTCAGAAATACGATCAGGCGCTCGGCGTCGTGAGCCGGCTCAGCCGGCCGCTCGGCGCCGAGACCGAATGCTACGGCATCTGCTTTTTCCCAAGCAGCAGCCGCCCGATCGCCTGGCGGTGCGCGCCGAAGGCGATGTGCGACCTGCACTGCGACGTGAACCCGCCGGCGGGTGGGTGCCAGTGAATCCGGCGCCCGCCGCGGCAGGGATATCGTCGCATCCGGGGAGCGCGGCGCACGCCCAGGGCTCTCGCCGGTAGGCGTGCACGCGCTATCTTGCCCCGGATCTCGCTATGGATCTCGGATCAGGTCGGCGGGGCGCACTGCAGGGTCATCGAGGCGATCCCGGCGGCGACATTGAGACCGGTTGTGCCCTCGATGCTGAGCGGCTGCAGCGAAATCGAGTTGGCGCTACCGCCGACCAGAACATTCGCTCCGACTCCGACCCCGACCGTGG
>DATKHX010000569.1:0-6871 GCA_035510075.1 Allostellaceae bacterium | reverse complement strand
GATCGCGCGGGAACAGCGCAGCGCTCCCACATACTTCACGTTGAAATCCTCTATCAGATCCTCGTCGACGACGGTTTCGATCGGACCGGTCGCGGTGGTGGAGCCCCCAGGCGCCGACCCGCTGTTGACCAGGATGTGCAGACCGCCCAGGTGCTGCGCCGCCTCGGCGGTGATGCGGTCCACCTGCTCCTTGCTGGTGACATCGGCGGCGAGGGGAACGATGCGCCGGTTTGTTTCGGCAGCCAGTTCGCGCGCCGTCGCCTCCAGGTCCCCCTTGTTGCGCGCCACGATCGCCACATCGACCCCTTCGCGAGCCAATTCCCGCGCAATGGCTTTGCCGATGCCTCGACTTCCGCCAGTCACGATCGCATGCTTGCCTTGCAATCCGAGGTCCATGACGCTCTGTCTCCTTGGCGGCGTGACCGCGATTTCATTTCACTGGTGATTGTTCTCTTTGAGGGAACCTGGCGCAAGGGTGTTGCCAGCTCGACCCGAACCGCCGGATTCCACCCTGAGCAGACCTCGGGCTGTGGATCATCTATGGCGCTGAACCCGGCTACAGCCGTATCGAGCGCAACCGTAGTGCGTTGGCGATGACGAGGACCGAGCTCGCGCTCATCGCGGCGCTGGCGATCATCGGGTTGAGGAGGAGGCCAAACGCGGGGTAGAGGGCGCCGGCCGCGATCGGGATCGCCGCGGCGTTGAAGACAAACGCGAAGAACAGGTTTTGCCGGATGTTGCGCATGATCGCGCGCGACAGCCGGCGGGCGCGGACGATCCCGTCGAGATCGCCTTTGACCAGGGTGAGCCCGGCGCTCTCCATCGCGATGTCGGCGCCGGTGCCCATCGCGATCCCGATTTCAGCCTGCGCCAAAGCCGGGGCGTCGTTGACGCCGTCGCCGGCCATCGCGACCCGGTGACCCTGATGCTGAATGTCGCGGACGATTCGGGCCTTTTGCTCGGGTAGCACCTCGGCGACGATCTCGTCGATGCCGAGCCGGCGGCCGACCGCCTGCGCCGTCATGCGGCTGTCGCCTGTCAGCATGACGATGCGCAGACCCTCTGCCCGCAACGCCGCCAGCGCCTCGGCGGCGTTGGGCTTGACCGGGTCGGCAACGCTGACGAGCCCGGCGGCGCGGCCGTCAAGCGCCACCAGCATCACGCTCTCGCCGGCCGCGCGCAGCGTTTCGGCGCGCCCGGCCAGGCCTTTCGGATCGACGCCGAGCTCGGAAAGCAGCGCGCTGTTGCCGACCGCCACCCGCCGGCCGTCGACGAGACCGACGACCCCCTTGCCGGACAGCGAGCGGAACTCGGCCGGAGCCGCCAGAGCCAGCCCGCGCTCCGCCGCTCCGCCGATGATCGCGGTGGCGAGCGGATGCTCGCTCGCCTGCTCCAGACTGGCGGCGCGGCGCAGCAGCTCGCTCTCGGTATAGCCGCCAACGGCGACGATGCCGGCGAGGCGCGGTTTTCCTTCGGTCAGGGTGCCGGTTTTGTCGACGACGAGCGTGTCGATCTTTTCCATCAGTTCGAGCGCCTGAGCGTTTCGCGCGAGCACGCCGGCGCGCGCACCACGGCCGGTGCCGACCATGATCGAGACCGGGGTCGCGAGGCCGAGGGCGCAAGGGCAGGCGATGATCAACACCGCAACCGCGTTGACCAGTGCAAAGCCCATCGCCGGGGCCGGCCCAAACACCGCCCACACCGTGAACGCGATTGCGGCAGCGGCGATCACGCCCGGCACGAACCAGCCGGAGACGGTGTCGGCCAGCGCCTGGATCGGCGCGCGCGAGCGCTGCGCTTCGGCGACCAGGTGGACGATCCGGGCGAGGAGCGTGTCGCTGCCGACCCGCTCGGCGCGCATGACGAACGACCCGATGGCGTTGACCGTGCCGCCGGTGACCCGGTCGCCCGCGGCCTTCGCCACCGGCAGCGGCTCGCCGGTGATCATCGCCTCGTCGACGTTGCTGGCACCCTCGAGCACGACGCCGTCGACCGGAATCTTTTCGCCCGGCCGCACCCGCAGCCGGTCGCCGGGGAGGATTTGCTCCAGCGGGACATCGGCTTCGCCGCCCTCGTCGCGGACGAGGCGCGCGGTTTTGGGTGCGAGATCAAGGAGGGCGCGGATGGCGCCGCCGGTCTGGGCGCGCGCCCGCAATTCCAGAACCTGCCCCAGCAGCACCAGGGTGACGATGACCGCCGCGGGCTCGAAATAGACCGGCACGGTGCCGCTGGGCAGGCGGAACGAGGCGGGGAATATTTCGGGCAGCAACGCGGCGATGAGGCTGTAGCCGTAGGCGACGCCGGTGCCGAGCATGATCAAGGTGAACATGTTGAGCCGCCGGTGAACGAGCGAGGCCAAGCCGCGCTCGAAAAACGGCCGCCCGCACCACAACACTGCCGGCGTCGCCAGGACCAGCTGGACCCAGACCGCGGCGCGCCCCGGCAATAGCATCGCCGCGTGCTCGGTCATCGCGATGATGACCAACGGCGCCGACAGTGCGACCCCGACCCAGAAGCGGCGCGTCATGTCGCGCAGTTCGGGGTTGGGCATATCGCCGGCCGCCGGGCTAGTCGGCTCCAGCGCCATGCCGCAGATCGGGCAGCTGCCCGGCTCGCTGCGCACGATCTGCGGGTGCATCGGGCAGGTCCACTGGCCCGCAGCGCCTGTTGGAGGTGGGGCGGGGGCCGGCTTCAGGTACCGCGCAGGGTCGGCCTCAAACCGCTCGCGGCAGCGGGTGCCGCAGAAGTAATGGATATGGCCGGCATGCTCGACGCGCTGCACGGCCGTCGCCGGATCGACGGTCATCCCGCACACCGGGTCGCGCTCGATTTGCGAGTGACGGGTTTCCGCCGCCGAAAGAGGCGCGGCCGTGCTCATCGTATTCATGTCGGGTCGCTTTTGGCGGTGGCTGGCGGCGCGGCGAGCGGCAGGGCGCGGTCGCGAAAGTCGGTCAGGCTGCCGTTGAACCGCAAGGCGTCGATCAGCTCGGCGATCTTGGCGCTGCCGCCCCCGGCCTGGATCGCCTCGGTGACGCAGGTCTCCAAATGGTTCTGCAGCAGGATTCGGTTGACGCGCTCGAGCGAGGCTTGCGCCGCGGCGACCTGTTTCATCAGGTCCGGGCAATAGGTTTCGGCCTCGACCATTCGGATCACCCCATCCAAGTGGCCGCGCACAGTCTTTAAGCGCAGCAGCGCGTCCTTCTTGTGCCCGGCATCCATCAAAGCCCTCTGCCTCTGCCCACCCCAGGTGGGGTGTCCCCGCTACTTGGCGCCCGCCCTTGGGCAGGTCAAGATGGGCCGGCGACGCGAACCGAGCCAAGTACGGCCCAATGTGGCGAGTATCTCCCCCTTTCCCTGCTCGCGGTGCGCGAGTAGGCTGCCGCGCCGGGCTCGGGGGTCTGCTTCGCTCCCCGACGCGCCGCAATCGCACGCAACTCCGGGAGGGAGTGGTCATGCCAAATTATGAAATCACGACCGAAGATGTCGAATATCTGCGCCACGGCGAAAAGAAGCTCGTAGCACGCCTCTATAAACCGAAAGGCGACGGGCCGTTCCCGGCGGTGATCGACCTGCATGGCGGCGCCTGGACCAGCGGCGACCTGACCGGAACCCAGGGCCTCGACGAGACCCTCGCGAAAAACGGCTTTGTCGTCGCCTCGCTCGAATTCCGTCACAACGCCGACGGCTATCCGACCTCGCTTATCGACATCAACTACGCGATCCGCTGGGTCAAGGCGCATGCCAAGGAGCTAAAGGTTGACCCGAACCGGGTCGGCACCGGCGGGGCGTCGAGCGGCGGCCATCTCGCGATGCTGGTGGCGATGCGCCCCACTGACTCTCGTTATGCCTCGGCGCCGCTGCCGGCGGGCTCGCCCCAGGTCGACGCGACGGTGCAGGCGGTCGCGATGTCGTGGCCGGTCATCAACCCGTTGTCGCGCTACCGCAATGCGCAAAAGGCGGCAAAGACTTCGAACCCGCCGGCCTACTCGATCGGCATGAAGGAAAAGCACGACCTCTACTGGAAGACCGAGGCCGCCATGACCGAGGGCAACCCGATGCTGATCCTCGAACGCGGCGAAAAGGTCACGATGCCGCCGGCATTATGGGTGCAGGGCCGGCCCGACATCGTCCACGACTATCACGACGACGATTCGACTTTCCCCGGCAACGAGCCCGAGCGGTTTATCTCGAATTACCGCAACGCCGGCGGCGACATCGAGATCGTCTACATCGACAACGAAAAGCGGCAGTCGAACGCGTCGTACGACCCTGTCACCGCGTTCTTCAAAAAGCACCTCGGCTAAACGAGGGCGCCGTTCGTTCGCGCTATTCCCTCTCCCCGCCCGCGGGGAGAGGGGTCGGGTGAGGGGCCTGCCCCGGAAACCAATCGCCCAGGATCTGATCCTCGGTGTAGTTCGGAAGCCGGATCGCAGTGGTCTCCCCATGATCCGACAAGCTGCCGGCGGCGAGCCGCAGCGCTCTCGGCTTGGCTTGGTCGATCGCCGCGCCGAGGGCGGATCGTAGCGAGGGGCTTTCCTGCAATAAATCTTCGATGATCAGCCGTTCGCGGTTGATTGTTTCTCTCCAACCGATTCGAGGATCGATTGCCGAGGAGTATTCCAGCTTTAAGAGGTGCTCTAAGATTACCATGAGCCTGCTGCGCAGCTCATGTCTCAGCGACCGGCCCAAGCTGTCGATCTCCTCGGCGAGGTTCTCCCAGTCGAGCGGCAGGTTCGTGCCGAGCTGGGCGGCATCCCGCAACGCCGCCGCCTGCTCCTCGGTCCAACGGACAAAATCCTCGTCGTAAAGCGGCGCGGCATTGCCGGGCATGGCGGTCCTCCTCGGCACGAACATATGACCGCCGGGCCGCCTCGGATCAATTGCCGGTGGTCAGCACGACGCGAAACCGGGCGCCGCCGCTCATCATGCGCTCGTAGGCTTCAGCGGCCCGCGCCAACGGAAAAACCTCGTTCATCGAGCGGACGCCGGTCAGCGCGCTGAACGCCAACGTCTCCTGCGAGTCGATTGAAGTGCCCGAATACCAGCCCTTGATCGACCGGCTGCCGAAGATCAGGTTTAAGGCGTCCACCGTGAGCCGGTCGACGGCGCCGATCACCATCAAGGCCCCGGTGGGCGCGAGCCCGCCTTGGACCGAATTCATCGCTTCAGCACTCGTCGCTGTCGCTAGGATGGCCTTGGCGCCGCCGAGCTTTTGCAAGGCTGCCGCCGGATCCTCTGCGGCATTGTCGATGTAATGATGGGCGCCGAGCTGCCGGGCGAGCGGTCCCTTGTCCGCCCCGCGCGCGATCGCGACGGTCTGGAAGCCGGCCTTGGCCGCGAACTGAACGCCGAGATGACCGAGCCCGCCGAGGCCCAGAATCGCCACGGTTTCGCCCGGCCGCGCGCCGCTGTTGCGCAAGGCACTGAACGTCGTGACCCCGGCGCACATCAGCGGCGCTGCCTCGACCGCCGACAATTCGCCGGGGACCCGCGCCAAGGCCGAGCTCGGCGCGATCATGTAATCGGCATAGCCGCCGTCGGAGGTGACCCCCGTCACCAGGGTCTCGGTCTCGCAGGCAAAAGCATTGCCGCGGCGGCAGGTGTCGCAATAGCCGCAATTGCCGCCGTGCCAGCCGACCCCGACGCGCTGGCCCGCGCTCCAGCCGCGAACATCAGCGCCGACCGCATCGACAAGCCCGATGACCTCATGACCCGGCACCCGCGGGTAGTGAATGCCGGGAAACAGCCCGTCCTTGGTAACGGTGTCGCTGTGGCATATCCCGCAAGCCTGCACCTTGATCCGGACCGTCCCCGGACCAGGTTCCGGGATGTCGCGTTCGACCAGCTCGAGCGGACCGCCGGCTTGCGGCACCTGAACCGCGCGCATCTTCGCCATTGCTCGCCTCCTGCAATAATCGGGGAGAATTCCTCCGTCTGGACCGCTTCCAACGGCGGATCGACCTGGGCCTCCGAGATTGCTCGGTAGTAGAGCGCACGAGCGGCCTCGGCCGCGAACAGCATCTCCGCGATTGCAGGGCCCTTCGCTGCGTTCTCGGTACGCGGGGCCGGGGCGCCCGGCAGCCGGCCGGTCAGGTACGCGAGGGCGCCCTCATAAGCCGCTTGCATGACCCCGAGAAAGATCGCCGAGAAGCTCAGGTAGGGGAAGACATTGTACATGGCGTCGAACAGCCCGGGCGGCAGCACCTCCGCGTCGTCGGGAACGAAGACATTCTCCAGCAACATGTCGCGACTGACGGTGGCACGCATCCCCATCGGGTCCCAGTCGCCGAGGAAGGAGGCACCCGGCGCGTCTTTGGGAACCTGAAGATACAAAGTGCGCTCGATCCCGGGCTCGTCGCCAAACCGGATGGCCGGGGTGGCGTAATACGGGGCGCAGCCTGCCATAGAGACGAAAAATTTCCGCCCGTTGACGACATAGCCACCATCCACTTTCTGCGCCGTGGTCCCGAAGCGTCGGCCGCCCACACCGAGCTTGGTATCGGTCTCGCCATGCTCCACTGGCTCGCTGTGGGGCTGTTTGTAGAAAGCGCCGTCCTCCACAACCTCGCGAAACTTGGCGGCCCGAAGTTGTTCGTGACGCTCACGCGCGGCGGGAGGCATCGCCATCGCATCGGCGAGCGGGCCCATCATCAGCATCGTAAGACAATGCATGTTGAAGGTGAGCGCCGTGGAGGCGTTGCCCTGCGCCAGCTGCTCCGCCACGAGGCAGTAGGTTTCGTAGTCGGCTCCGAGCCCACCGTAGCGTTCGGGCACGCACAGGCCGAGGAGCCCTCGGTCCGGAGATCGGCATAGTCGTCGAAGGGGAAGGACGCGTCGCGGTCGTGATGGTCGGCGCGCGACTCGAAGCGCT
>DATKHX010000568.1:0-2251 GCA_035510075.1 Allostellaceae bacterium | reverse complement strand
GATCGCGCTGAGCTAATGCGGCCTCCCGCTCGGCAAGGGCGAGGTCGCGCATCGCCACCGCGGCAGCCAGCTCCGACCGGAGCGCTTCGCCTTCGGCGATTGCCGCATCGCGGGCCCTCCGCATGCGCTCGTACTCGTCCCATAGACCTTCGATTACCGGGGCTCGGCGAAGACGTCGCAGAAGGAACTGGTGCATAACCGAAGACAACCCTGGGTAGGTGGCAACACCCACCGTATCCTAAGGACATTCCTTAATGTTCGTCGGTAATCAATTCCAGAGGCGGGGCCGGCGGCCCCGGTCACTCCGCCGAGATCGCACCGAGGGCGCGCTCCATGATCCGGGCCGCCTCATCGTCGGTGTTCGAGAAGAGATGCCCGTAGACGCCGAGCGTGATCGTCGGCGAGCCGTGGCCGAGGCGCCGGCTGATCGTCAAACGTCCATGCCGGCCGCGATCAATTGCGATGCGTGGGTATGCCTGAACGCGTGGAAATTGACGGCCGGCAGCCGCGCTCGCCTCGGCGGGGCGGTGATTACACCAGATCGCAAGCCCATGTCGAGCGTCGCGGCGTGCTTTTGCCTCGGCCGCCGAAACGCGCGACGGGAAGACTTCGGGTGTGCGTTTTGCTTGTTCATCTTAACCGAATATTCAACCTTGGCGCTCAGCCTTGCGGCAAAGTCTGGGGGAGTCTGTCATGCCTTCCGAGATACGCCACATCGTCTTCTCGAGCGCGGAAGTGGCAGCCGCGATCCGCGAGTACCGCCGTCATATCGGCCGGCCATTGCCCGTCGGCATCCTGCGGCGGTTCGATATGTACCCGGGCAAGGGCGGCGTGCGGGCGTCGTTCGACATCGCTCCCGACCACCGCGTCCCGCCCGAAACCTGCGAAGTCGGCGGCGCCGAGATCACCGAGGCGCTGGTCCTTTATTGCGGCGCGCACCACATCCCGTTGCCTTCGGCCGGGGTAAAGACCCTTCAGCGTTTCGGCGACAGCCTGCTGTTCATTGTCACGCTGAACCTGACCGGAGCCGGATGGCCCCTCTCCGCCGGTCTGGCGATCTATCGGCCGAAGCTCGCCCAGGTCGCCGGCGATTAGAGCAGTCGCCGGCAATTAGAGCAGCATCCGATCACATTGAATCGCCTTCCTATTCGTCATGGCCGGGCTTGACCCGGCCATCTCCCCGGTGAACCGAACAGTTGGGATTCCCGGGTCAAGCCCAGTGATGACGATGGAAGGTGATCGGATCTAGGCGGTCCGGCGCGGTTGTTATTTCAGGATTTTGGCGACGACGCCGGCGCCGACGGTGCGGCCGCCCTCGCGGATGGCAAAGCGCAGCCCCTCGTCCATGGCAATCGGGGCCAGCAATTCCACCACCATCGACACATTGTCGCCCGGCATCACCATCTCGGTGCCCTCCGGCAACTCGACGGTGCCGGTCACATCGGTGGTGCGGAAATAGAATTGCGGCCGGTAATTGGTGAAGAACGGCGTGTGCCGGCCGCCCTCTTCCTTGGTCAGGACATAGGCCTCGGCCTCGAACCTGGTGTGCGGGGTGATCGAGCCCGGCGCCGCCAACACCTGGCCGCGCTCCACCTCCTCGCGCTTCGTCCCGCGCAGCAGCACGCCGACATTGTCGCCCGCCTCGCCCTGGTCGAGGAGCTTCCGGAACATCTCGACCCCGGTCGCCACCGTCTTCGCGGTCGGGCGCAGGCCGACGATCTCCACCTCGTCGCCGACCTTGACGATGCCGCGCTCGATCCGCCCGGTCACCACCGTGCCGCGGCCCGAGATCGTGAACACGTCCTCGATCGGCATCAGGAACGGCCGGTCCTTCGGCCGCTCCGGCTGCGGAATGTAGCTGTCGACCGCCTCCATCAGCTCGTTGATCGATTGCTGCCCGATCTCCGGGTTCTTGCCCTCCAGGGCGGCCAGCGCCGAGCCCTTGACGATCGGGATGTCGTCGCCCGGGAAATCGTAGGAGGAGAGCAGCTCGCGCACCTCCAGCTCGACCAGCTCGATCAGTTCGGGGTCGTCCACCATGTCGATCTTGTTCATGTAGACGACGAGCGAGGGGACGCCGACCTGGCGCGCCAACAGGATGTGCTCCCGGGTCTGCGGCATCGGCCCATCGGCGGCCGAGACCACCAGGATCGCGCCGTCCATCTGCGCCGCGCCCGTGATCATGTTCTTCACATAGTCGGCGTGCCCAGGGCAGTCGACGTGGGCGTAGTGACGGTTCTTCGTCTCATAC